>VBLS01000006.1 GCA_005878635.1 Methanobacteriota archaeon
CGTCGTCCGTTGGGCTTCGCAGGCCGGCGTTAAAATCGTGCCCTGGGGCGGAGGCACCGGCCTCATGGGAGGGGCACGGTCCTCGTCGGATTCCGTCGTCCTTGATCTCCGAGGAATGCATCGGGTCCGGGCGCTGGACCCGCGATCATGCACCGCGACGGTCGAGGCCGGAATCGTCTTGGAAACGTTGGATCGCCGCCTCCGGGACAAGCGCCTGACGTTGGGGCATGACCCGTGGTCGCGACCGCGGGCGACCGTCGGCGGGGCGATCGGGACGAACGGCCTCGGCTATGCGGGCTATCTTCGCGGGACGATGGGAGATCAAATCCTCGGCCTGGAGGCCGTGCTCGCGGACGGCACCGTGATTCGGACGCGGGCCGTGGCGCGGTCCACTTCGGGCCTCGACCTGAAGCGCCTCTTCATCGGGACCGAGGGTACGTTGGGCATCGTGACCGCGGCGACACTCCGCGTCTTCCCGATTCCGGAGAAAGAGGAAATCCGCGCGTGGCGTCTCCGAGACTTCCCGACGGGTTTCGAATGCCTCTCGGCCCTGTACGATGACGGCCTAACGCCGAGCGTGATGGACTTCGAGGAGACGTTCGAGGGACCCGCCCTCCCTTGGGGGAGCGGCGGCGGCCCGCCGACGCTGTACCTGGGTTTCGCGGGCAATGCCGATGTCGTCGCCGCGTCGTGGAAGACCGCGCGGCGTCGTCTCGGGACGGCGCGCGCCACCGTGCTTCCGGACCGCGAGGCCCGGGAATATTGGAAGGGACGTCATGATATCATCTACTATCACGATGAGGTTTCTCCGGGCGTCACCCGTGCCGATGTTGCGTTGAAAGACACGGTGTTCGACTACGTGCACGTGGCCCTCCCGCGATCGAAGATCCCGGCTTTCCGACGGTCGGCGCTCTCGATCGTTCGCCGACATGGCGCGCACCCGATCGGATTCGGCGTGTGGACGCAACCCGAGCTCGTTTCCATGGAGATCATGCATCCCGCCCTGGGGGATAGGGCCGCCGCGAGGGCGGCCGTTGCGGCGGCGATCGACGATGCGATTCGCCGAGCCCACGCCCTCGGCGGCTCCATGGAATACGTCCACGGCGTCGGCCTCAAGTTAGCCCATCTTCTCCCGGAGGAGCTCGGGACGGGAGCGGATCTCTGGCGACGGGTCAAGAAGGCCCTCGATCCCTCCGACCTCTTGAATCCGGGGAAGCTTGGGCTGTAAACCTTCAGCGGCGCGCGATTCCGTGCCCCGCCCAATGGTCGTTTGCGAAACGTATATTAGTTCCCTATTCAGCGTAATATATATAAATCTGAACATAACTTCGCCCTCAAGGGCTGAATCGGATGCAACCACCACCACCGATGATGCGCGGGCCGATGTTCATGGACCGACGCCGACTCGTGGGCCTGATGATTATCTTGGGACTGTTCTTGTTGCTCGTGGGGGCGATGTTAACGGATCTCAGCCGGACGCGGGTTGCGGGCACCGAACCCCCGGAGGCGATAGCCGCCCGGGAGAACCTCGGCCTCGTCTGGGGACCGCTCGCGGGCCATTGGGGAATGTTCTTCCTCGTGTTCGGGCTCCTCGCCGCCGCGGTGTTCATGGAAGACATCGACGTGTTCGCGAGGCTCTTCCTGATCATCCTCGGATTCCTGGCGCTCCTGTTGATCCTGGCAAGCTCCACGACAATCTTCGGCGTGCCGTAGAATCGGAGGGACGGCAATGCCAGGATTCGCAGAGAAACTCTGGGAGATGGGCCGGACGCCCTCGCAACATCTGAGCCTCCTGGTCTTCGGTCTCGTCGCCCTCCTGACCGGCCTCATCAGTCGCTCGATGTTGGCGGTCGTGGGAAGCGCCGGGGGAATGGCTGCGCTCTCCTTGGCGGCCTCGTTCCTCGTCGGCGTCGGAGGATTCTTCGTCACCTTGGCGCTGTTCCTCGGCGCCTATACCGCAGACGGCGAATCGTGGACCACGACCGTGTGGCGCATCGCGCAGCTGTTGGCGGCCGTGCTCATCCTGATCTTCGTCTTTTGAGCGTGACGTTCCAGGCGTCGGCGGCGATCTAGGCCGCCGCGTCCCCTTTCGCCCGCATGGTCTGGTGAGCGCTACTTGGCGACGCCCGCGTTCACGGACAGGATGGGCGCGAGGAAGTTGGCGATCATCTTCCAGGATTCTCCTTCGTCGCGGCTCGCGAACAACTGCCCCGTGTTCGTGCCCACATAGATCCCAATCGGATCCTCCGGATCGGTGGACATCCCTTCGCGGAGGACGCCCATGAACGCGTTCGCGGGGAGCCCTTTCGTCTCGCGGCGCCAGGACTTGCCCGCATTCGCGGTCTTCCATACGGCCATCTGCCCCTTCGGAAAGACACGGTTCTCCCCACCGATTAGCGGTGTGACGAAGGCGGTATGCTTCCGGTTCGGATCGGCTGCGATGGGGAATCCGAAATCCGAGGGCAGCCCTTTGGTGACCTCCGTCCAAGCCCCGCCGTCCGGTCCCCGATGGTAGGTCCCGCAGTGGTTCTGCTGGAAGATCGATCCGTCGCCCGAGCCGTCCCACGTGAGTTTGTGGACGCATTGGCCCCATTCGGGGTACTTGTTCGGCATGAACTCCGCGCGCACGCCGCGGTTTTCGGTCGTCCAACTCCGGCCCCCGTCCTTCGACTCGAAGGTGCCGACGGAACTGATTCCCGCGAGCAGGTGGCGCGGCTTGCGCGGGTCGACCAGGACCGAGTGCAAGCAGAGTCCGCCGAAACCGGGCTGCCAGTCCTTCCGCGTCGGATGGTAGTTCAGGGCGTCGATGTCCCCCCAGGTTTCGCCCCGGTCCTCGCTGCGGAAGAGGGCCGCGGGTTCCACCCCAGCATAGATCGTCTCCGGCTCGTCCGCGGGGCCCGGCTCGAGGTGCCAGACGCGCGTGACCGCGAGTCCCGAGCCGTCCTTGAATTTCGGCGCATGCGCGGTCGCTTTGAGCGACTCACCTGCTCGGCCCCGGTACACCGCCGGTCCCCACGGCTCCGAGCCGTGTGGGGCCGCCGCGTACGCGGTGCGGCCATCCCGAGGATCGAGGATGAAGTGATAGACGGTGGCGCCCGGCACATACGGACCGGCCATCGTCCACTTCCTCCGATCCGGGGAGTGGAAGATGAAACCACCTTTCTTCGTCCCGACGGACACCACGACACTGCCTTTCTTGATTGCGCCGGCCACGCTAACCACCTGCAACGCTGGGGAGAATATGCACGACGTCCCCGGGCATGAGCGCCACCTCGCCGAGGGGCGTCATGACGAGTTCCTCGTTCACGAAGACGTTCACGTAGGGCCTTCGCGTCCCAGCTTCGTCCACGACGCGGTCGCGGATCCCGGGGAACGACGATTCGAGGGCGCGCAGCATCGCGTTGAGGTCCGATGCCTCGAGGACGACCTCGTCCTGTCCCCGGGTATAGGATCGAAGCGCCGGCGGGATTCGCACGAGGATGCCGGAACGGGCGAGTTCTTCGGACGATGCGCGGGACGTCGGTCGGTCCTCCCCGATCCCCCCATCTCCGCCTGCACGAAAAGGCTTTGGCCGACGTCGGCGGACCGACGGGCCTCCCGCAAAGGGTTAAATTAAGAAACCGCTGCCGGGGCGCGATGGACAGCCAGGAGATCCTAGCCCTCGCCCTCCACCTGGCGAATCAGTCGGAAGTTCCCGCGGACACGACGATCAACGTGCCGGCGCGCGACGTGAGAAAGGTGCTGTTCGGCATCGATGTGGATGCGGCGGACCTCCTCTTCGCGAAAGAGAAGGGGTACGATCTCGTCATCGCCCACCACCCGACGGGAGGAAGCGCGGTCCTCGGTCTGCCTGAGGTGTTTGCGAAACACGCGAGTATCCTGACGAGTCATGGCGTCCCCAAGGAGGCGGCCGATGCCGCCGTCCGGGAGATGCAGGAGGAGCGCGAGCCCCGCGTCCACGCGGAGAACTACGACCACCTGCCGTCGATGGCGCGGATGATCGGGATCGGCCTGATGTGCATCCACAACCCGTGCGACGAGATCGGACGAAGGCTGATGGACGAGGCTTTGCGGGCCCAACTCCCGGAGAAACCGCGGGTGAGGGATGCGGTCGCGGTCCTCGAATCGATGCCGGAGTTCCGGTCGGCCCTGACACACATCGTGGTCCGCATGGGGACAACGGACCATCCTCTCGGAAAATGGGCCGTCCACCACGGCGCCGGGACGAACGGAGGCGTCCCCGTCGCCCGCGCGGCGTTCGATCACGGAATCGACACGGTTTTCTACATCCACATCGATGCGGGGGCCCTCCGTCGGTTGTGGGAGGCCTACGGCCGCGAGGGCCCGAGGAACCTCGTGGTCACAGGGCACGTCGCTTCGGACAGCATCGGCATCAACGTCCTCGTCCGAGAGCTTCGCGCCCGCGGACTGCGCGTCGACACGTACAGCGGAATTGTCGACGTCTGACTATGATTATTATGCTGAAGTGCGATAAAATTCAATGGTAAACCTTAACTACGCACTGGGATTACCCGAGGCCGAAGGGGTTCCTTCTGCCGTTTGAGATCGTCATCGTCAGCAACACCCCCCTGACGCCGCTGAAGGACATCGACGATGTGGCCCTCCTCTTCCTCACGCAGATCGGGTACATCCCGAAGGGGTACGATCCGAAGACGGACGCGTCGAGCGTCCGGGATTCAGTGCCGTATCGGTTGTTCGTCGAGTGTCTCCTCGGCCGGATGGACAAGGGGTGGACCGTCGAGCAGCTTGCGGCGAAACTGAAGACGACCAAGGCGACGATCTACCGGCACATCAACAAGCTCAAGGAGATGGACCTCCTCGACGAGGTCAACGTGAACGAGCGCGGCACGATCCGGAAGGGCTATCGGATCCGGTATGGGAACCTCTCGAAAGCCTGGAACTTCGTCGAATCGAACGTCGAGATCGCGATGGAGAACTATCGCAAGACCGTGGATCACCTGGCGAAGCTTGCGGAGCAGCGGAGGTGAAAGAATGGCAGACGACATCGTCTCCCTGACGAAGGGCTCCCGTTATCGGATCGAATCAATGGAGACCCGCGAACGCACGAAAGTAACGAAGGGGGTGTTCCGTGGCTACGCCACGATCGGGACGGACGACGCGGTCGTGATCGAGCTGGACGAGAGCCACCAGGAACTCAAGGGAAAGCTGCGGCTCATCCCGTTGCATGTGGTCCTCGCGGTCGACGTGCTCGAGCACGTCCCCGGTGAGGCCCCGAAGGTCGAGAAACACGGCACGATGTATGGGTAAAGGATGGCCCGGTGCCAAGGTTCATCCGACCCCGTGAGATGTCATACCTATGACGGCGTCTCCGATCGATGCTCGGAGGATCCGATCACCCCGCGGATGGTTGGGCCTCGCGTTCCTCGCGGTCTGGCTCTACCTGATTTCTCAGTTGCTTCGGATCTTCCCCGCCGGGACGGCCGATGCGTTCGGCCTGACGGTCCCCGAGGCGAGGCAGGTCCTCGCGATCACCTCGGGCCTCGGGCAGATCGGATTGTTTGCCGGGCTCGTCGCCGCCTTGTGGCGTGCGAACCTCGCCGCGGGGGTCTCCGACACAGGAATTCGTGGGCTGGGCCTCGGCCTTGCAGGCGTCGGGATGCTGACCCTGTTCGAGATTGCCTTGTTCGTCGATTGGATCCGGGTCGCCAGTCCGCTCACCGACCTCACACGATCCCCCGCCCTCGATGCGGGCATCATCACGGGCACCGCGGTCGTGTTCGCGGGTCTCGCCTCCCTCGGGGTCGGCCTGGCCCGAGCCGTTGACCTGTTCGGTCGATCGCGCGCCGCGGCTGTACCGCCCCCCGTGTCGCGATCGGAGGAGCCCAGCTGACCCTCGCGGGTCGCCTCGATGCCGATTTCGTCGAGGCCTTCATCGATCAGGTCCAACATCGGAGACCGGCGACGAAGGACGACCTGGAGCGGCTGAAGGTTCACGTCGCTCGGGCCCGGCGTCTCCGCGGCGTTCCCTCCGATGCCGCGATCCTCGAGCGTCTCCCGCCCTCGATGCGCGAGGGACTCGTCGACCTCCTCCGGGTGAAGCCCGCGCGAACGGCCAGCGGTGTGGCGGTCGTCACCGTGATGACGACGCCGCACGCCTGCCCCCATGGAGTGTGTACGTACTGTCCTGGAGGCCCGCGACTCGGGACGCCGCAGTCCTATCTGGGCACCGAGCCGGCGGCCCGCCGCGCCGCGGACCATCGCTACGATCCTCGGTTGCAAGCGGAGGCGCGCCTCGCCTCGCTGCGGCGAATCGGGCATGACACCGACAAGGTTGACCTGATCGTCTTGGGCGGGACCTTCACCGCCCTCGACCGCGCCTATCGCACTTCGTTCATCAAAGGTTGTTTCGACGGCCTGAATGGGTCCGAGGCCCCGTCGCTCGTCGAAGCGCAAGATCGAAACGAATCGGCGAGGGCCCGATGCATCGGGCTCACGGTGGAAACGAAACCCGATTGCTTCTTGGGGTCCGAGGTCGAGGAGTCCTTGGCATTGGGGACCACCCGGGTCGAGATCGGGTTGCAGTCGACCCACGACGACGTCCTCGAACGGGTCCACCGAGGCCACACGGACGCGCAGAGCCGCCAGGCCCTGGCCCTTGCGAAGGAGGCGGGCCTGAAAGTCGGCGTCCACATGATGCCCGGCCTCCCCGGTTCCAATCTCGATCGCGACCTGGAATCGTTCCGCGAACTCTTCACGGATCCGGCCTACCGCCCGGATTTCCTCAAAATCTATCCGACCCTCGTCCTGCCCGGCACCGCGCTGCACGGCCTCTGGAAATCGGGACGCTACACGCCACTTCGGACGGACGAGGCCGTCGCGCTGATCGCTCGAGTGAAGGCGATCGTGCCTCGGTGGTGCCGGATCCAACGGGTGCAGCGCGAAATTGGCGCGCCCGACATCGAGGACGGGGTCACGCGAGGCGACCTGCGAGTTTTGGCCAAGGAGCGGCTTCGCTCGCAAGGCCTCGACTGCCACTGCATCCGATGCCGCGAGGTCGGCTTCCGGGGCATCGCTCCCCGACCCGAAGCTCTGTCCCTCCTCCGGATCGATTACGATTCGTCGGGGGGCCTCGAAATCTTCCTGAGCTTCGAAGATCCCGAGCGCGAGGTGCTCGTCGCCTATGCGCGACTCCGTATCGGCGGCTCCACCGCGACGGTCCGCGAGTTGAAAGTCGTCGGTCGGGTCGTGCCGATCCATGATCCCGCGGGGGCACGGTGGCAGCACCGCGGGCTCGGACGACGCCTTATGGCCGAATGCGAGCGGATCGCCTCCGAGGAGTTCGGCTTGCGGTCGATCCGCGTCACATCCGGGGTCGGCGTCCGAAGCTATTATCGCTCGCTCGGATACGATCTGAAGCGTCCGTACATGGAACGGCCGCTCTGACTACGCGACCGCCTTGATCCATCCGAGGCGCTTCTTCTTGCTCGCCTCAACGTCCGCCGCGTTCCGGAAGGACGATTCCGCCTCGGCGAGGTAGTCGACCGCGAGACGGAGTCCCTCCCGCGTCGGAGCTCTGACGTCGACGCCGGCCTTCATCAGCTGCTGACGCACGATCGGCATCGCGGCTTCGTGGCCGCCCATGACATCGCAGAAATCCATGACGATCTGATCGGCCACGACGATGAACTCGTGGGCCGCCTCCTCGACGGCCTGGCGCGCGGACAACTTCGCGTCCAGGTCGGAGACAATCGATTTCGCGAGGGCGAGGAATCCGACCTCTACGTTCAGTCCGGTCTTCGCGGAGCTGAGGAACCCGGGGACCCCGAGCACGTCCTTGAGATCGTCGAGGGCCTCTTGCGCGTTGCGGCGGGAATCCGATAGGTCGACCTTGTTGCCGACCACGACGAGCGGCATGGCCTCGGTGACGGACATGAGGTGCGGGATCCAATAGTCTTGAAGGCTCTCCGAGGTCTCCTGGCGGGTGACATCGTAGATGAGAAGGGCGCCTTTCGCGCCTTGGAATGAACTCTCCTGGATGCCTTTGTATCCTTTCTGGCCCAGGACATCCCAAATCATGAACGTCAGGTCGGTCACCTTGCCGGGCGATTCGAGGCGCAGGTCCTTCTTCGTGACCTTGGTCCCGATCGTGGTGATGTAGTCGTCCGAGAACTTGTCCACCACGAAGCGACGAATGAGGCTGGTTTTGCCGACGGCACCATCGCCGAGGAGCAAGATTTTTCGCTTGATGTGGTCGTCGACCATCGCGTTGCCGCTCCATGCCTGGGCCACGCTTATAACGCTTGCTGGCTCAATGTCAGGCTTGCGAATAGGTTCCGTGCCATCGCTGAATTTTGCCTACGGACTCTCCGAAAACAGCCGACTTGCCGAACCGGTCGCGTCTTATTTCAGTCCTCGGAAAGGTGCCCGATTCCGGAACCGTCGGCGGGGGATCGATGAGCCCCTCGGGCCCATTCTTCTGGGAGGCCCAAAGAAATCGACGCCTCGACGAGGACGGGTCGCGACAAGTTCCGACCCCGCGCGCTGTCGATGATCGGACTCTCGACGCGCCACGCGCGAAGCATCCTCTTGATGGAGGGATCCGTCTTCGGGAGTCCGAAGCCGGACAAGAGCACGGCTCCCCGATGTCGGTCCACGACCGCGTAGATCGGGGTCAACGTCTGCAGGGAGTTCGTGGACATCGTGGGGTCCAAGGCTCGCATCCCTTCCAGATGCCTTCGAACGATTTCTCGATCGAGGATGACCGATTCAACCCGAAAGTCAAAGTGTTGCTTCGCGGCATTCGCCGCGCGGGCGTCGGGAGAATCGGGAGTTCCCGCGACGAGACAGATCAGGTCGCACCGTTTCCGAGCGACCGTCGCGAGGAGGGTACTGGTCAACCCGCCGGAAAACGCGAGGGACACGCGGTCGTCCCGGGGTACGAGTTCTTCGATGCGATCCTCGAGTCGCCGGAGGAATCCGCGCACCTCGCGGGATGTCCCCATCGGATCACGCGGGGAACGTCGCTTCGCCGGAGAGGAGCCGCTCGAGGGTGTTGGGCAGTTCAGGCTCCAGGACGCGGAACTGTTTTTGGGAATCCCGCTCGCGCACCGTCACGCCTTTCCCCTCGAGGGTTTCGTGATCGACGGTGACCGAGAACGGCGTCCCGATTTCGTCGATTCGCGCGTAGCGTCGCCCGATCGACCCGGAGTCATCGTAGAAGGCGGCGATCCGTTTTCGCAGCGTCGCCCACAGGGCCTCGGCCCGTTCCGGGATTCCGTCCTTGTTGACCAGGGGGAACACGGCGACCGGGACGGGGGCGACCCGCGCGGGCAAGCGCAAGACGACGCGGTCCCCTTTCGCATAGGAGAGATCGAGGAGGGCCCAGACGTTCCGATCGACGCCGAACGAAAGCTCGAGCACGTGGGGCACGAGCTTCGTGGCCCCGACTGTCACCGATTGCTTCGCGTGAGATCCGGCCTCGTGTCCTTTCAAGTCGTGGTCCGTCCGATAATGGACGCCGCCGACCTCCTTGAATCCCCCGAGGCTCTCCTGCCGCACCTGGATGTCGAAGTGAATCTTGTTGTAGAATGCGCGTTCCTTGTCGTCCAGTTCGGCCAACCGGAAGGCGTCCCTCGGAATGCGGAGGGTGTCGAGGTAGAACCGCTGGACCTGCACGAGGTGCCACACGTACCAGGAGGGCAACCCTCGAGTGACGAGGTCCTTCGCGGGGATCTCGAGGGCCCCCGAGCTGTCCTTCTCCGCCGCCCACGCGATGCGGACGGGGACCGAGGCGATCGCATCGAAGGGCAACGCGTCGCCGAACGTCGCGGGATCGAAGAAGATCTGGAGTTCCGCCTGGAGAAATTCCCGCATCCGGTAGGCCCCCTGTCGCGGACTGATTTCGTTCCGGTAGGCGCGACCGACGATGGCCAATCCCATCGGGAGCTTTCGGCGGAGGGCCTCGAACTCGCGCTTGAAGTTCAGGAACACCCCCTGTGCGGTCTCGGGCCGCAAGTAGGCCCGATCCTTCCCGGTCGGACCAATTCCGACGGGAAACATCATATTGAACTCGCGGGACGGACCTAGGACGCCTTTGCAATTCGGGCATCGGATCTTGAGCTCCTGAATCCGGGCGTCGATCTCCTGCGCCGTGAGCCCTTCTTCCTCCTGATGGGTCGCGGCCTCGAGGAGTTGGTCGCCGCGATACGACTCGCCGCAGCGCGTGCAGGTGACCAAGATGTCGGTGAAGTGGTCAACGTGACCGCTTGCCTTCAGCGCCGCCTCCGGGAGGATCGTCGTCGTGTCGATGAGGTGGTAGTTGTCGCTCAGGCCGAGGAACGACTCGACCCATACGTCCTCCCAGTGCCGGCGGAGGAGGACGCCGTTGTGGCCGTAGTCATAGAAGCCTGCGAATCCGCCGTACAAGTCCACGGCCGGCCAGATGAACCCGCGGCGCACGGACAACGACAGGACGTCCTCATAGGAGGCCATCGCGGGCCCGAAGGGGAGGTCCGATGATAAAGGATGGGGTGCGTGAGGTTTCGCGTCGACTCCGCAGAAGGCGATCGGGATCTAGGATGACCGTCGACGGCGCGGGGGCTGTGGCATCACCGCCCCCTTGCCGGGCCACAGGACGCCTCCTGAGACCACGAGGCTCACATCGCTCGCGGAGGCGCGCATCATGGACGCGAACCCGCTCGTCCCTCCTGGGAGGTCGAGCACAACGAGGTCGGCTCGCTCTCCGACGCGGATCCCGACGGACGCCTTCGGATCCTCGAGACGTCGCGCCCGCAACGCCATCTCAAATATCGCTTTCGCGGAGACGCCGCCTTTCAGTCGCCCGATTCGGTACGCGAACTCCATTTCCCGCAACATCGACGGCGTGTTGATCATTGCATTGTCGGTCCCGAGGTGGAGCTCCACGCCGGCTCGGAGGAGCCGTGGAATATCGGGAGTCATCCCGAAGAATGCGTTGGAGCGCGGGCAAAGCACGATCGGCACACCGGCCTCCGCGCAACGCGCCAGATCTGCGTCGGTCGCTTGGACCATGTGGACGAGGAAGGCCGGGGACAGGTCGAGGACCTTGTCGATATCTTCGCGGATTCGCTCCGAGCAGTGGATGGCGAACATCTTTCGCTCCCGTCGAACATGCGCGGCGAGTTTTCCGAGTTGATCGGAGGGCCAATCGACATACGAGCTGACGGCGACCCCATCCGACGCGCGTAGAATCGCGGAGACCTCCTTCGCGTCGTACGCGAGAGCCGCGGGCCGACCTAGGGCGGTTCCCTGGAGCGGCATCGCCGCAAGGGCCGCATAGAGGAGTTTGAGTCCTTTGAGCCCGCCCTCCCGAAAGTCGGAGAACCCGGTCGTCCCGGTCCGGAGCATCGTCGCCATCGCGCGGCGCATCGCGGCGACGACCGCGCCGTCCTTGGCCTTCGCGAGGATCCTATGCTTCAGCCCATGGGGAGGAGCGACGAGCTCTTCGATGGTCCCTCGGAGTTCCTGCGTAACGAGGGCGTCCCCCAAGTGCGTGTGGGCGTTCCACAGGCCGGGGACGATCAGGCCGGTCGCGATTACGTTGCGGGCCCTCCCTTGCCGGACTTCGACGATGACGTCGTCCTCCCAACCGATCGTCCCGTCGCGGAACCTCCGTCCGTCGTAGAACCAACCCGCGACCCGTTGCACATTCGCGCGAACCACCGAATCGCCTTAAATGTTGGCGGGCCAACACCGAGCGGCCTCGGAATCTTTATGGCGTGGGAGCTTTTCCTCGCGGTTGCGCCACCGTAGCTCAGCCGGTTAGAGCGGCAGTTTCGTAATTTGTCCGAACGGTTCCTTCAAGTCTTTTCCCTCCTGACGGACTCATTCTCGGAAGTCGAAATGTCACAGGTCAATGTGAGGATCCCTCCGCGAGTCCCGAAGCCGAAGGCCGCGGGCCTGATCTTGCCGCGGAGGTTCGTGCGGCGGCTCCTGGTGCCCTGACCTAAGGTCGGATGGGTCATTGGGTCGAATAGACCTTTGCCTCGGATGGCGTCCCATTCTAGTTCCAGGAGGGGCGCCTCGGACCAATGCCGGGTGTATTCTGAAAATAGTTATACTCTCAACACTCTTTTGGAATCATGGCTGTCGGGATGCACGGAGGCGCCCCTGAGCCACCCGCCCTATCTACCCACCCCATAGACTTTCGCACGGACCCGGACACGATCCGTGCGATATGGCGCGTCACTGGAGGCTTGCTTATCGTGGCGGGAACTCTGTACCTCGCCACGACCGTCTTGTATTCTGTTGCAGGGAACCTAGGTCGGGCGATGTTCGCGGCGATTGTGGCCGCGGCTCTTTTCATCGGCGGCACCTCGCTCTTGGCCCAACGCTACTCGGCGGGCCCGGATACCGCCCGCCGGAGCACGGGAATCGTGGGCCTCGCTATCGGACCAGGGGCTCTAGCCTATTCCCTGCAGAACATCAGCGCAGGACTGGGGAGCGGGACCGATCCTCTCACCCTGGTAAGCGTGGTCAACATGGTCTTGGGATGTGCGCTAGTGGTGAGCGGCGCAACCTCCATTTGGTCGCGACGATACGCGGCGTGGTACCAGCGAAGGTGGGAGAAGTCGCAGCGTCGCAGGGGCGAGAGGTTGGAGCGGCGCCGTTAGCCGGGCCGCATCTTGGCGCGACGTTCGACCTCGTTCCAGCATGATGGACAATCTCGCTCTAGCTTGGCGGTGTCATCGGCCGGCGGGTCGTGGAGGACTGGGCCCTCGTCCGGCGGTTCCTCGTGCCGTAGCCTTGATAACCACCGCAGGATTCTGGGCGACTTGCGCCGCCTTAGCTCAGCCCAGCAGAGCGGCAGTTTCGTATGCGCAGGCGGAAGACGCTTGCACCGGAGGAACTGCAGGTCGAGGGAGCAAAGCCCTCAGGCGGCTCCCCTCAAACTTGTGGGTGTGCGGCCAAACGACAGTTTCGTAAACTGCAGGTCCGGGGTTCGAATCCCTGCGGTGGCTTCGGAGATTCTCGGCGATCGCAGGCCCCCTCGAAAAGCTCTTGGAACGGGCCGTCTTGCGTTCCCCATGGCATCGCCGCCCGGCCCCCTTGCGCTCGAAAACGATCCCCGCAATCCCTGCATCGGCTGCGGACCCGACCACCCAACGGGGCTCCGGCTCGCCTTCCGTCGCGAGGGAGATATCGTCACGACCACCTTCGTCGCATCGGGACGCTTTCAGGGCTGGCCGGAGCGCCTTCACTCCGGCATCCTCTACCTGGCGATGCAGGAGACCGCCAATTGGACCGTGTACGGGCTTCGGGGTCGCGTGGGGGTTCCGGTGCGCACGGGGGCCCTCGATGCGAAACGGTGGATCGCGACGGGGGAGACGCTGGTCCTTCGGGGACGGCTCACCTCGTCGGCGGTCGATTCGGCCAAAGCGGAGATCGAGGCGGCGGACGAACAGGGGAACGTTGTGGCCATGCTCGAACGCGATTACGAGTTCCTTGGCCGCGATGCGTTCCTGAAACGGATGGGCTACGAAACGGTCCCAGCGGCCCTCGCCGATGCGTTGCCCGAATAAAACCTCGGTGCAAGTCGGCCGATTTCGTGCCTCAGGGGTCTCCTCCCAACGAGGTCGCTGACGGCCTCGCAAGGCCCTGGTCGACCTTCGCGAAGACGACCTGGAGGCCGGCGGCCAGAGCGAACGACGGGAGGGTGGCGCCAATCGGGAGGCCGAACAGGACGATGGCGAAGTACAACGCCGAGCCTGGGATCCAGCTCGCGAAGGCGGGCCACCGCCACCGCGGCGCGGCTTCGAAGAAGTCGGCGCGCCCATACGTACCGCGGCGCACGGCGAACGTTTGCGCGATCACGACGCCGAGGAGCGGCACGAACAGCCCTCCGATCAGGAGCAGGAACGACTCGTAAGGTCCGCCGATGCCTTGGCCCGTGGCGACGAGGTATCCCGCCCCGGCGATTCCAAGCAGGGATGCCGCGACGATCGTCGCGGCTTGGCGGCGCCGAGGGGAAAGATTCTGGACCGAAACCGCTGCTGAATAGACGTCGGCAAAGGCATTGTCGGTCTCATCGACCAAGATCGCGATCAACGGGAGGGGGCCGAGGCCGAGGACGCCCAGGGTAATCAGGAAGGCGTAGGGATTCGAAGCGTCGATCCCGAACGCGGTGACGCCGAAGAAGGCCAAGGCCGCACCGAGGGCGTAGAAGGAGGTGTTCGCGGCGATGTAGCCGAGGGTGGTGCCCGCGGCGGCGTCCCTCGGAGCCCGCGCGAACCGATTGTAGTCGGAGATCAACGGCCACCAGGAGATCGGCATCGCGACCACGAGATCAAGGCCGAGGAGGAGCGAACCAGGTCCGCCGAACGAACCCGTCAAGGCGGGCAACCGAAGGCCCGCATCCAGCGGATGGAGAAGCAAGGCAATCGCGACGGCGATCGTCGATCCGTAGACGATCCAGATCGCGAATCGTTCGAGCCAGTTTCGGACCACGGCCAAAGGCCCTCCGAGGGCCAAGGCCATCGTGACCACCCCCCACGCCGGCACGAAGACCACCGCGGTCCATGGGCCGAGAAAATTCGCCGTGACGATGGCGGTGGCCTGGGCCATCACCAGGAGCTCAAAGGCCGTCCACCCGAGGAGCTGCACGATGTTTAGGACGGTAGGGGCGTAGGATCCGGAACGACCGAGGATCGGCCGCAGGCTGACCATCGTCGGCACGCCCGCCTGACTTCCGTGGTGACCCGCGGCGGCCAAGAGGACGCTCCCGAGGACCGAGCCGACGAGGGAGACGAGGAAGGCCTCCCACAAAGTTAGTCCGAACAGCTGCACGAGCAGCGCGCCCGCCGCGAAGACGAGGAGCCCGGCGCCGAGGCTGGACCAGAGGACGAAGAGGTCGAACGTCCTCAGGACGCGGAGGGAGTCGGGGACGGGTTCCACCCCCCATTCGGGAGGCCTCCGCAACCGAACCATCGGCGGTCCCTAAGCAAATGAGCTATAACCCGTTGGCGGAGCGCGCCGATCGGTCAGGCTTTGACGCCGCCCTTCGCGAACTTCTTGTACGAATACCGGAGGGCGGTGACGAGCGGTAACTCCCTCCCGGCGAGGAAGTTGATTAACGCGCCGCCGCCGGTGCTCACGTGGTCGATCCGATCTTGAAGGCCAAATTGCTCGACCGCCGCAACCGTGTGGCCGCCTCCGACGACCGAGAGCCCATCGGCGTCCGCGACCGCGGTTAGGAGCTCCCGGGTTCCAACGGAGAAGGGCTCCAGTTCGAAGACCCCCGCCGGCCCGTTGAAGAAGATCGTCTTGGCCCGGCCGATCACGTCCACGTAGTGAGCGATCGTGTCAAGGCCGATGTCGTACACGAGGAACTTCGCGGGCAGCCCCGAGACCGTCGCTGGCCGGCGCTCGCCGTTGTCGTTCAAGACCACGTCCGTGGGGACGAGGATTCGCCGCGAATATTTTCGAAGCAGCTCCTTGCATTCGCCGCGGAGCCGGTCGTAATCTTCGACCTCGCGGCGCATGAAATCGGTGGTGGGCTCGCCGAGGTCGATCCCCGACGCATCGAGGAACAAGTTGCCGACCCCTCCGGACGTGAGGACGGTGTCCACGATGTCCTTCTCGAGCATGTGCCTGGTGACGGCGATCGAATCGTCGGCCTTCACCCCGCCGAGGTGCGCGACCTTCGGGCGCGCGGGCTCCTGGACCGCCTGGGTGAGCATCGTCAGCTCTCGCTCCATGACGCGGCCCGCCAGGGAGGGGAGGACTTCGCAGAAGCCCACCAAGCTCGGCTGCGCGCGGTGGGCGGCCGCAAAGGCATCGAGGATGAAGTACTCCGCAAGGGGCGCGAGCCGCCGGACGATGTGGGTCTTCGCCATCTTGTCGAGCTTCGCGTCGGCGAGGGACTCTTCCTCGGCGTAGAAGCGTGTGTTCTCGAGGACGACGACGTCGCCGGGATGCATCGCCTCGACCGCCTCGATGGCGGGCCGTCCGAAGAGGCTCGAAACGTAGCGGACCGGGCGTCCGAGCAGGGCGCCGATGCGTTCCGCATGCGCCTCGAGCGTGGTGAAGTCGTCCCTTCCCGGTCGGGACTGATGGGCGAGCACAACGGTCTTTGAATGCCGGAGCTCGCGGATCGTCGTCATGTGCTCCCGGATCCGGGCGTCGTTCAGGAGCTGTCCGGTCGCGGGATCGACCGGCGAGTTGATGTCCACCCGGAGGAGAACGGTCCGGCCCGAGAGGTCGAAGTCGTCCATCGTGAAGAAATCCCGGGCCATTCAAGTGTGACAGAAAGACGGAACGTAATAGTCTTTTTGCATCGGGGCGAGGACGCAGGGCATCGGGCGGTCGAATGCGCCCTTAACGCAGTCCCAAGCCGGTGCTGACCCCGGTCGAATACACGAGGAAGGAGCCCACTCCGTGGATCGATCCCACGGTGCCGTGGACGACATTTTGCCCCGGCGGGAAGGGACGAGGCGCAGGGCCCGAATCCGAGGGATGGGACACGGGAACACCATTGAAGAGAGTGCGATCGAACGCCTCTGGCGGCTCGTTCTCCTCTTTCGAAATAGGCCTGTGTTCTCAACCAGGGAAACTAGGTTGGAACCTTTTTAGGGGGGCCCGCCCGATGGACGCCCGCCGAGGGAACCTCACGCCCCAAGACCTCCTTCTTCCAGAGGGCAAACTCATCCGCACGACCCGGGGCGGGTCGAACGCGCTCAAGCAACTCCTCCTCGATCTCAAGAAGTACTCGTTTTCGGGCTACGTCCGGACCGTCCGGAATGCGGGCGGGAGGCGTTCGGAGGGCATCGTACTCTTGCGCAGCGGCAATCCGGAAGCGAGCTTGCATCAACGGGGCGATTCCCAGGATCGCGGACGGAACGCGCTCAAGAAGGTGTGGCAAGACTCCTACGACGAATCCTGCGTCCTCGAACTCCACGCCCGCGTGGATATGGACGGCCTCGTGCGGGAATACGCGGACGCGGTCCTCGAACGACCCGCGAAAATCCTCAAGCGATCGCGGGTGCCGCAACCGATCGATCGGGCGGACATCGAGAGACAGCTCCGAATCTGGAAGGAAAAATTCTACGACGTCTCCGCGGTCGAGGCGAACCTGGACGGGGAACCCGGAATCCTGACAGCGTCGCTCCTCGCGATGCGGGACGCCGTGAAGAAAGCGGAGGCCGCGTCGGATGTCCTCGCGAATTTGGACGTGAGGGGCTTCGAATCCCGGGCGGCCATCCTCCGTGAGAAACTCCGGGATCCGATCCGTCATCCCGACATCGATGCCGAGGTGGAGATCCTTCGCGAGGCCCTGGAGAGCCGCCAACGCATGGAGTCCCAGAATCGCCTCGAGCGATCGCGCGACCGCGACTTCAAGGAACGGACGAAGAAGGTCCTGGAGCTCGTCCTCAAACAGCGCCAGGAGGACAAATCGCCGGGATCGTTGCCCACGCCGGAGGAGGTCGACAAGGCCATCAACGACGCATCGCCCCCGAACGAACTCCCGACAAATCTCGCGGCCGGCTTCACCTTCGAAGGCTTCACCGTCGGCGAGAGCAACCGCTTCGCGCACACCGCATCGGTCTCCGTGGCGAAGCAGCCCGCCAAGGCCTACAACCCGCTGCTGATTACCTCGGGTCCCGGGCTCGGGAAGACGCATCTGCTCCACGCGATCGGCAACTACATCGTGGCGCACGATAAGGGGGCGAAGGTCCTCTACCTCACCTGCGAGGCCTTCGCGTCCGGCTTGGCCGAGGGCCGAGCGAACGGCGGCCTCGCCGGATGGCGGGAACGCGTCCGCGGCGTCGACTGCCTCCTGCTCGACGACATCCAATTCCTGGGCGGCATGCCGGAGGTCCACGAGGAACTGTTTCACGCGTTCAACGAACTGCACGCCGCGGAGAAACAAATCGTCCTCGCGAGCGATCGTCCCCCCAAGGTCATACCGAACCTGGACGAACGGCTCGTGTCGCGCTTCGAGGCCGGACTCGTCGCCGGGATGGAACCGCCGGACCTGGCGACGAGGGTCGCGATCCTGGAGCGCCGAGCGAAGGACGGGAGCGCCACGATCGACCCGGACATCCTCAAGGTCATCGCGACGCTCGCCCCGAACAACGTCCGGGAGCTGGGGGGAGCCCTCAACCGCGTCGTCGCATTCTCGTCGATGATGGGGCGGCCGATCACGGAGGAACTCGTGCGGGACGTCTTGTCCGAATCCGTCGCGGCACCGACGCCGGCCTCGGCGGTGGAGCCGAAGCCGAGCGAGGCGCCGAGCTTCCAGGGACTCCATCCGGGTCGCAGCTACCTGATCGAGGAGGATCGACCGTCGGAAGCTTACCGGCGACTCGCGGCGTTCCTCGCGGGTCGCGGCGGCGGGCTCATCATCACGCGCACGAATCCGAAGCGCATCCGCGAGACGTACGACCTCGCCTCGGAGAAGATCCTCTGGTTGACGGATCGCCAAGGGTCGCCGGAGGAGACGATTGCGCCCGCCCTGGAGCGCATCGTGTACGAGCTCGAGGACTTCATGACGAAGCAGGCGAGCGGCGCGATCCTGATCGACGGGGTCGAGTACCTGGTATCCAACAACTCTTTCGACGCCGTCCTCAAGTTCGTCCGACGGTTGCTCGATGCCGTGTCCGAGAGCCGCTACGCGCTGATCATTTCGATCGGACCCGCCACGGTCAAGGAGCAGGAACTCAGGGTCCTCGAGCGGGAGATGGAAGTCATCCGAATCCCGTGATCGGGCCGTCACCCGATTCGTTCGATTTCCTTGTAGAACGTTCGCAGCTGCCGCAGGGCTTCGGCCCAATTCTCCTGCTTGACGGACGCGCTGGCCCCCTTCAGGATCCCGATTGGCTTGGCCAGATCGTTCCCCCGGAGCTTCAGGTCCAAAAGCTGGCTCCGCGCCTTTCGCATCTCCTCCTGGACGAACTCGGGCACGTCGCGCGCCAGTCGATCGTACGCCTGCTTCCCGATCCGCGTCGCGGTCGCCACATCCCGGCGCTCCAAGGAGTCGCGGGCCTGACGGAGCATGCGTTCGGAGCCTTGGACCTCCATGCCCATCGCCCGCACCTCTTGGACGAGTCGATCTCCCTCGTCGATCGTCCTCCGGGCGTCATGGAAGTCCTTCGCCTCGGACTCGAACCGAGTCAGGACGCTCTGGTAAAGGTCCCAGGCGCTGTCGTAGTCGCCCGCCTCCATGCGACCGACCGCCTCGAGGAGGCCCGGGGTGACGGCGTTCGCGCCCGCCTCTCCCTTGGCCGCTCGGATTTCTTGGACGAAGCGTTCGATGCCGCCTCCAATGAAGTCGACGAACGCAATGTCGAGGGCGCGACGGGCGTCGGCGATCAACGCGACCGCGCGTTCGATATCTCGCCCTTTTCCTGCTTGGATCGCGTCGTTGATGATCCGCTTCCCTTCCTCGATCTCGAGGCCGATCCGTTTCGCGGAGACGAGGAGCGGCTTGACTTCGTTCACGAGCTTGGGGAGTTCGCGGTACAAGAGTTTGCGATCGCCCGACGGGATGTGGCGCTCCGCCTCCTTGCGGGCGTCCCGCAACGCGTCCAGGCGACCCTGGAGGGCCGAGCGAGACGGCCTCGCGGGCGGGATCGGAGCGGAGACGATCCTCGTGGCCGTCGGCGTCGGTACCTCCAGGACTTGCGGGGGCGGGCGCGGACGAGCGATCTCCGGGGCCGCCTTCGCGGAGACCGTTTCTTCGGCGAATCGCACCCCGCAGTTCGGACACACATCTGCGTCCGCCGGCACGGAGGCCTTGCACACGGGACACTCGTATTCCGTCGACTCGCCCTCGGAAAATTCCGCGCCGCAGGCCGGACACACCGTCGCATCGGCGGCGACGAGGGTCTCGCAGACGGGACAGAGGAATTTCTCGCCGAGTTCGCGGGACACGGAGGTCGCGGACGCCGCCTCGACTTCTCCTGATTCCGGCGAGCTGCGCGCCACGCTCTTCAGGGACTCAATGATCTCGCGATGGTCTTCCTTGCCGTCCATGATCGAGGCGAGGATGTCGTCGATGCTCCGGCCGTCCTTGACCGGGAGTTCGACGGGATCCGGCGACCCGCCCGCCAGGTCGAACAAGGTCAGGTCCGTTTGACACGAAGGACACACGCGCGCGTCTGCGGCGATCGACGAATCGCAGACGGGGCAGACTTTCGTTTCCTTCGGTAGCGTAAGCCGACACCTCGAATCCTGTCGACATGGTTTTCATCCCTAAACAGCGTACAAAGACTTTCCGTACTCAGTCCAGAGAATGATAAGTCATCGGCCAGATAATCAGCGCAAAACGATTAAGTC
>VBLS01000094.1 GCA_005878635.1 Methanobacteriota archaeon
CCGAGCGGATCTGGACCGACCCGGGAACGCGGGACGCGAGTTCTTTGTCCCGCGTGAGGAGGATCCGATCCTCGGCCCGCGCTCGCTCAATCAGGGATCGATCCGGTCCCGGCTCCGGGTATGCGGTGTCGTATCCCATGAACCGCAACCAGCGAGCGAGGCTCCCGAGCATGTGGTCGCAGAGGATCTTCATGGCAACTCTCGCCTCAGAGCATCGATGACCACTCGAAGGGCCCGCTGTTTCCCACGAAGAAAGGCAGGATGTCGAAACCCCGCATTCCATTCCTCGCCTCCGAGTTCGTCCGATACAACGAAGAGACTCGCGATGCGCGCGCCGCGATGACGTGCTACCGCATACATGGCGGACGCCTCCATCTCAACACCGACGACACCTCGTCGGGCGAGGGATCGTGCTCGCTCGCGGCTCTCCCGATACGGCGCATCGGTCGTCCAGACGCCGCCATCCACAAGAGGCAGCTCGGATCGGCGCGCCGAGGATCGAAGCGAGCGCACAAGGGTTGATGACGGCCGAAACCAAGCGTTGCTTGCGTAGTGTTTCGAGGTGCCTTCATCGGCGAACGCGTGTGTCGGGAGCACAGCCGATCCGATCCTCAGACCATCGACCAGAGACCCGCAGGCCCCGAAGCTAATGAAGTCGTGTGCCCCAAGGGCGATTGCCTCTTCTAAGGCCGTGACGGCGGCCGGCGCCCCGATCGACGAACGAAGAACAAAGACCCGGTAGCGCCCCGCTCGGCCGACCGCAATCCAACGATTCCAGCGAAGGCGTCTCGCGCGGAACTTCTTGCGAAGGTACTCCCAGTCCTGCGCTCCGAACGTGAATGCGCCTCGCATGGGAAGATGCGCCTGTCCTCTCGGAACGCGTTCGACCGTGTGGAGGTACCGCAAGAAGTCGTGCGGCTCGAAGACCCATCGTCCCGCTTTCATCGAACCACGGCGTATTCCAAGAGGACTCCATCGCCGACCGCGCTCATTCGGCTGAACGCGAGGCGGACCGCACCGGCGAGCGTTGCGGCCCCTTCACCTCCCGCGAGGGTCGGCGTCGACTTTCCCCCGAGGGCCTGGCTGGCGACGAAGACCTTGAGCTCATCCGCTAGGCCTTCGTGGAGGAAGGACCAGATGACGGCGCTCCCACCTTCGACGAGCAGGGTTCGGATCCCGCGGGAGGCCAGATGGTCGAGCAAGAGCTCGAGGTCGACCTCCTCCTTTCCGCACCTGAATACCTCGGCCGCGGGAAATGTGCGAACGCAATCCTCCGTGGTGACGATGAGAGTCGGCGCTTTCCCGTCGAGGACCTGGGCCCCGCGGGGCGTCCTGCCTCCAGAATCGAGGACGATCCGAAGGGGGCTCCGACCTTTCGCGTATTCCCGCCTCACGGTGAGTTTTGGATCGTCCATCAACACGGTCCCTACTCCGACGAGGATGGCATCCGACCCGGCCCGCAACGCGTGGACTCTTCGTAGATCTTCCTCGTTGCTCAAACGAGCCGGCTTCCCCTCCGGAAAGGCGATTTTCCCATCGACGCTCATCGCGGCGTTAATGACGACTCTCGGTCGCACGGCAATCCGATGAGCCGGCCGAATAACAACTTTGCGGGTTCGGAGCCAAGTTCATTTGGCCCGCCGACATGCGAAAGCCGGTGGCGATTGTGAAAGCCCATCTCGTTCACGAGGACGGGTTGCGATTTCGGACCACGGCCGACGGTGCCCCAGGAATCCTTTTCGACGCGGACGACGCCGCGACCCGGAGTGGCCCGAGTCCCGTGCAAGGTGCCCTGCTCTCCGCGCTTGCATGCACGGCTGCAGATATCGTCCTGATTCTTCAGAAACAGCGGGTCGATTTCACGTCTCTCGAAATCGAGGCGGACGCGGAGCGGGCGAAGGAGGACCCGAAGGTCTTCACAAAGATCCGCGTGCACTACCGGGTCCGCGGGAAAGGGATCAAGGACACGGCCGTCAAGAGGGCCATCGACCTCTCGAGCGAAAAGTATTGCACCGTGGGAATCATGCTGCGCCGCGGGGGAGTGGAGTTTGTCAACTCGTACGAAATTCTCCCTATGGAGTGATGTGTTCTCAGTCCGCGGATTCGGCCCGCGCATCTTTAAGTAACCACCTCGAGATGGACCGCGGGCGCCGATGGAAGGAATCCAGATTTACGAGCTCAAGCGGATGGATCTCCGCGGAGCCACGGTCATCGACGGCTTCCCGAGCGTGGGTCTGGTCAGCTCGATCGTCGCGAACTACCTGATCAACGCCCTGAACCTCACGCAGATCGGCATCATGGACTCCGTCTACTTCCCGACGGTCGCGCTCGTCCGCGACGGGCAGCCGATGAACCCCGTCCGGATCTACGCGGGACCGAAGATGGACGACCGAGACCAGATCGTCGTGTTCATCTCGGAATTCCAGCCGCCGCCGAACCTCATCAAGGGGATTGCCGCCACCGTCCTGGACTGGGCCCAAGATGCCCGATGCAACCTCCTCGTGTGCCCCGAAGGGCTGATCGTCGACGCCCGCGAGGACGAGGCCGAGCGCCAGGTCGAGGTCTACGGGATCGGTTCGACGGACAAAACGATGGACATGATCCGCAAGAACAACATCACGGTCTTCGAGGAAGGCGTCATCACGGGGGTCGCGGGAGTCCTCCTGAACGAAGGGCGGAAGCGCGACTTCGACGTGATCACGTTGCTCAGCGAGGCCCATCCCGACTACCCGGACGCCCGCGCGGCGGCCCGCGCGATCGAGGTCATCGACAAGCTCCTCCTTCATACCGAGCTCGACGCGCGGCCCTTGTACGAAGAGGCGGAGCGGATCGAGCAGCAACTGAAGAACATCCATCACCAGACCGAGGTCGCGAAGAAACCGAGCGAGCCCGCGCGACCGAGCATGTACGGTTAGGCCCGCGGTTCGACGGACACGCGCATCCGGGGGCCTTCGTTGGCCACCCCGAACCGACAGGGTAGGAACTGCGGCAAGAGCCACATCATCGTGTCCAAGTGTCCGGAGATCTGCCGGGTGCAGAAGGTCGACGGTCCGGTCGCCCGCGCGAGGTACACCAACAACTGATCCGTCAGGTGGACGTCGAAGGTGGATCCGGACTCAATCTCGGCCCGGAGCGACCCAGCAGCTTCCTCGCCGACCTGTTCGGACGACGCGCCGCGCCGAGCGAGCGAATCGGATCCGAGCACAGTCGCGTCCGTCTCGGCCCAGAGGACGAGCGCGCCTCCCTGTCCCACGGCGTCTTCGCCGCGGTAGATTCGTTCCTCAATCTTGACGTCCGCGAGGCCATGGAGACGCCGCGTCGCGGCATGCTTCATTCGCCTCGGGATTTCCTCGGGCAAGTTCGCAACATGGGCAATTCCTCGGACGCGCTCAACCTTCCCCAACTCGGTGAACTCGAGCGGAGACCACTCGCGGGTCGGCTGGACGACCGTTTCGACGATCCCTCCGCCGCGAGGATAGTACCCTCGCCGCATCACCTCCACCTCGACGCGGCCTCCGACCCGACGGAGGAGCGGGAGGAACACGCGGGCAAAGAAGTCGGCCGGCGGGGACCAGGGGACGTCGGTCCCCCCGACGACGCGCAGTCGGACGGGACCCGGCGCCGCGGCGGCGACCGGGATCAGGGCCTGGAGGACGAGGGTGACACTTCCCGCGGTGCCGACATCGAACGAATAAGCCCCCGGCCGAATCTTCCCCGGTTGGACTGTAATCGTCGACGATCCGATCCGGAGGCCGTCCACCTTGGCGTCGCACATCTTCGCGAGGGCACCGACCGCGGTCGCGTGCTGGGCCGCGAGGCCTGGGTTCTTCCGGCCGGCCCGGATCCGCGCGACGCGGATTGGCTGCTCCGTCAGGACCGAGAGTGCGATCGCCATCCGGAGGAGTTGTCCGCCGCCCTCCCCGTGCGACCCGTCGACCTCGAGCATCGCGGCTACGACCTCATGCGGCGGCGGAGCACCTTGAGCACATCGACGAACGCGAACGCGCTGAACGAGATCAGGAGCGTCTCGACCCAGTCGAGGGCGGTCAGAGGCTCCGTCCCGAAGACGCCGTGGAGGAACGGAATGTAGATCACCGCCGCCTGGAGGAGCATCGAACCGAGGACCGCCACGATGAGCTTCGTGTTCGTGAAGAGGCCGATCTCCCAGATCGTCTGGCGTGGGGATCGCATCGCGAACACGAGGAAGAGCTCGAAGAACACGATCGTCGTGAAGGCGACCGTCTGGGCCCGAGTGGGGTCGGCTCCTTCGCGCAACTCGAGGAAGAAGACTCCGAGGGTGCCTGCCGTGAGGATCCCCGAGACGACGATGATCAGGAAGAGGATGTCCCGCGAGAGGACGCCTTCCTTCGGATTCCGAGGCGGTCGATCCATGATGTCCGTCGGGTACGGATCCACGCCGAGCGCGAGGGCCGGCAGGCCGTCCGTCACCAGGTTGATCCAGAGCAGCTGAACCGGCGCAAAGAACGGGAGGAACGCCGGGTCCGCGATCGCGATCGTCGCGATGAACATGATGAGGACCTCCCCGGCGTTCGCGGAGAGTAGGAAGGCGACGAACTTCCGGATGTTCTCGTAAATCCCGCGGCCCTCTTCCACCGCGGCGACGACGGAGGCGAAGTTGTCGTCGGTTAGGACCATGTCGGCGCTTTCCTTGGCGACGTCCGTTCCCGTGATCCCCATCGCGACCCCGAGATTGGCCCGCTTCAGGGCCGGGGCGTCGTTCACCCCGTCGCCCGTCATCGCGACGATGTGGCCCGCCTTCTTCCAGGCGTCCACGATGCGCATCTTGTGTTCCGGCGCCACGCGCGCGTACACTCGGATCCGTTCGACCTGGCGTAGAAGTTCCTCGTCGGACAGCTTTTCGAGCTCCTCGCCGGTCAGGGCAATCTTTCCTTCCTCGAGGATGCCCATCTCGCGGGCGATGGCCATCGCGGTGAGTTTGTGGTCCCCCGTGATCATGACGACTCGGATCCCGGCCTTCTTGCAGCGACGGATCGCCTCGATCGCATCGGCCCGCGGGGCGTCCATCATCCCCGCGAAGCCGAGGAAGGTGAGGTCCGTCTCCAGCGCCGCCTCCGTGAGCGGAGGGACGTCGCCTGAAAACTCGCGGGTCGCGTGCGCGATCACGCGGAGCGCCCGCGTCGCAAGTTCCTGGTTCCGGAACAGGTACTGCCTGCGATCGTTATCGGAGAGAGGCTTGCGCTCCCCATCGACGACATGATGAGAACAGGCCGCGAGGATGCGCTCGGGAGCTCCCTTCACATGGAGGACGAGATTCAAATCCTGGAGCCTCTGGTGCCGCTCCCCTTCCGGGACCGCGAGGATCTCCTGGACCTCGGACGGGGGCAGGGCCGCGTGAAGCGTGGACATCTTCTTGCGCTCGGACGTGAACGCGACCTCCGCGACTCGAGGCCAGCGCGTCCGGACGGCACCGACATCCAGGCCTGCCCGG
>VBLS01000095.1 GCA_005878635.1 Methanobacteriota archaeon
ACGGGAAGGCGATCGTGATGATGTCGCCGCCCTTCACCGTGCCCGTGCCGCCCAGGTCGGTCCACTTCACGCCGACCGACGCGGGGGTTGCTCCGGCCACGGTCACCGTTACATTAGCGCCATTCGTGCCCATGTTCTGCACCGTTCCCGTGTTGGTCCCGATGCCGAAGTTCACCTTGTAGTTCGACTGCGCGACCGTTGGTTGGGCCGACGCGATCGAGAACGTCCAGGTCACCGCATTCACCTTCGTCACGGCGCTGAACGTCACGAGGGGCTTGTTCCCGCCAACCGGCGTGATCAGGCCCGACACCATGACGTACAACACCGCGGCGAGCACCACCGTAATGGCGACCATCAAGATGGTCGCGATCACGGGAGACACCGCAGCTTCATCCTTGCGGATGACGCCCTTCATGGTTATGTCCTTCCTGGCAGCGTTCGCCGCCATGTCTGGACGGGGGGTCTTTCGGTCTTAAACGTGTCGCGCTTAATGTTCAATTCTGAGAACGACTTCATAAAGGCCTCGTCTGATCGGTTCGGGAAACTCCGAACTCGATCCGGACCCTTCCCCCGTGCGGTCCGTCGACGCCTGACGCCGAGGCTATTTTCCGAGTTCGATCGAGTCGTCCGAGACGAGGACGAGCATGTTCCGGATCTCGTCGGTCTCGTACTCCCGCATCGAGAAGATCACCGTGTAGGCGCCTCGCGAGCGCAGATGGTTCACGAGGATGTGGAGGAACTCGCTCAGGATCTTCGTGTTGTTGTGGATCGCGAGGCTGTTGATCGAATCGAGGACGACCAGCGCATTCCGATCGGGGTGCCCGCGGATGAGGAATTCGACCTTCAGCATGATGTTCTCGAGCATCGTCGGGCTCTCGACGATGATCGCGTGGGGGTGCCGCTTCGCCTGGGACATCATGATCTGGCTGACGCAGTCGACGAACCAGATGTGGTCCATCGGGATCTCGAGGACCTCGAGGGCGTTGATGATGCTCTGGCTCGGGATCGTCGAGGTGACGTAGACCACCTCGAGGTCCTTCTTCATCGCGAATCGGTCGAGCATCCCCTGGATCGCGTCGAAGTACTGGTCCGATTTGAGGTGCAACGCCACCGCGGACGAGTCCGGCAGCGCGCGGAGCTTCTCCGCGATCTCGCTCGTGATGCTCACCTCAACCGCCACTGGCCACGCTCCCTCCCTTGAGCAACGGGACGAGTAGGACGCCGGAGGTCGTCAGGTCCAGGACGTACTTCGCCCGGCTGTGCGTCGTGCCCCGCATCTTCACGATCTGCAAGGTCCTCAGGAGATCGCCGCGGCGCTCCAGGTTCCCCGTCACGATGACGCCGTCGGCGAGGGCTTCCTCGACGCCCCATTGGGAGTAGCCGTCCTCGGACGACCGGATTTCGGAGACGAGGAGGGTCGTGCACCCCTTCGCGCTCAGGACGGTCCCCAGGCGAAGGAGGAAGTCTCGGATCCGCTCCTGCTCTCGGATGCGGTAGCAGACCGAGGTCACGGAATCGAGGACCAGGCGGCGGATCTTCTGCTCCTCCACGATCCCGGCGATCGTGTCCGCGAGGAGCCGGGTCTGATCGAAATCGAGGTCCTCCTTGTCGATGCCGAGCTTGTCGTAGATCTTCGGGAGGTCGACGAACTGGAGCTTGCCTTGCCGGACGAGCTTGTCGTCGAAGAAGTCGAACGGGATGACGTTCATCAGGAGCTTGTCCGTCGGCTCCGTGACGCTCAGGTAGAGGCTATTCTCGCCGTTCAACGCGCCCCGGACCAGGAACTCGATGCAGATCGAGGTCTTGCCGGTGCCCACGGATCCGGAGATGAGGACGGTGTTCCCCCGCGGGACCCCGCCATTCAGGATGTGGTCGATCGCGTCGATGCCGGTCACGCATCGCTCGCGCTCGTCGTCGGAATGTTCCGGTGCAGGCATCGATTCGCGTGACAACCCGGAGGGCGATATTTGAGGTGACCGCGCTGAGTATCAGATCTGAAATCACATTCCGGGGAGAACCTGAAAGGTCGCCCCTTCCGAAGGCGCCTCTCACCCGTGGACCACTTTGAACGCGTGGTCCCAGCGGCCGATGTGCATCCCGACGAGCACCCAGAGGGAGACCGAAGCCTCGAGCCACCGCGCGCCCTCGATCCCGCCGAGGTCGAGCGCCCCGGGCCAGCCGAACTCCTTCACGATGCCGGCGACGGCCTTCTTCGCCGCGGCGTCGTTTCCGCAGATCATCAGGTCGGGCGTCCCTCCCGAGAACTTGGGATCGACCATCTGAGTGTTCGGCACCGTGTTGAAGGCCTTGACCACCCGGGCGCGGGGGAGGGCCCGCTGGATCCGTTCTCCGAGAGAATCCGTCATCCCGACGAACGGGACGAGGTTCGGGTCGTCCGCCAGAGGGTTCGTCACGTCGATCACGACCTTGCCGTCGAAGCGGGCGTGGCCGACGCCCTTGAGGACCTCCTCGACGGCCGCGCCGCGGGTCGCGAGGACGACGACCTCGCCATGCTTGGCCGCCTCTTCGAAGCTCCCGGTCGTGGCCTTCCCTTTCACCGCTCGAAGCCACTTCGCCAGGCCCTCGCCCTTTGGATTCCGCGAGCCGATCATCACCTCATGCCCGCGGGCCGCGAAACCGCGTCCGAGGGCTTGCCCGACGTCGCCGCTCCCCAAGATGCCGACTTTCATAGGCGGGCGAAGGGGAGGGGCCTATTTCCGGATTTGGACCTCTCGGACGCCCATGCCGCGGTCCGAACGCCCGACGACAGGTCGTTACGTATTTATCGAGCGCACGAGGTAGACGAGGTCCATGGAGCCCGTCCTCCAGGTGGCCCTGGATCACATGCACCTCAAGCGGGCCCTCCTCGCCGCCGCCGAGGCGGTGCAGGGAGGCGCGGACTGGCTCGAGGCCGGCACGCCCCTGATCAAGTCCGAAGGGATGGAGGTCGTCCGCCAGCTCAAGAAGTCGTTCCCCGGGACGACGATCGTCGCGGACCTCAAGACGATGGACACGGGCGCCTTTGAAGTCGAGATTGCCGCGAAGGCCGGGGCCGACGTGGTCACGGTGATGGGCGTGACCGACGACGCCACGATCCTCGAGGCGGTCAAGGCGGCCCGCCGGTACGGCGCCAAGATCATGGTCGATCTGATGCGGGTCCCGGACAAGGCGGCCCGGGCGAAGGAGCTCGAGAAGCTCGGCGTGGACTATCTGAACATGCACGTCTCGATCGACGAGCAGATGATCGCCCGCACGCCGCTGGAGGAGCTGAAGGGCGTCGCGTCGGCGACCTCGCTCCCCATCGCGGTCGCGGGCGGCCTGAACTCGGAGACGGTGGCCCAAGCCGCTGCGGCGGGCGCCTCGATCCTCATCGTCGGCGGCGCGATTATCAAAGCGGAGAAGGTCTCCGAGGCGACGCGGACGATCAAGAAGGCCATCGGGAGCCGAAAGGCGATCCCCACCGGCGCGTTTCGGAAGTACGCGGAGGCCGACGTCCGAGAGGCCTTCCGCAAGGTGTCCACGCCGAACCTCGCCGATGCGATGCAGAAACGCGGCGTCATGACGGGGCTCGTGCCTCGGATCAAGCACGGGACGAAGATCGTCGGCCGCGCCGTCACGGTGAAGACGGCCGATGGCGACTGGGCCAAGCCGGTCGAGGCGATCGATCGCGCGAAACCCGGCGACGTGATCGTGATCGACGTCGGCGGCGGTCCGACCGCCGTCTGGGGGGAGCTCGCGAGCAACTCGTGTCTGGTGAAGGGCGTCGAGGGCGTCGTGATCGACGGGGCGGTCCGGGACTTGGACACGATCCTCGAGTTGAATTTCCCGTGCTTCAGCCGGCACGTGGCGCCGCACGCCGGAGAACCGAAAGGCCTCGGCGAGATCGGGAGCGAGATCGAGTGCGGCGGGCAGAAAGTCCACGCGGGCGACTGGATCGTCGGCGACGAATCCGGGATCCTCGTCGTTCCGCAGGATCAGGCCGTCGAGATGGCGAATCGCGCGGTCGATGTCCTGGAGCGGGAGAATCGCATCCGCGAGGAGATCAAGCGGGGCGGCACCCTCAGCTCCGTGCTCGAGCTCGAGAAGTGGGAACAGATCCGGTGAGGCCGTGGATCGGGAACGCGTCGAGGCCCTCCTTCGCGACCTGAAGGCGGGAAAACTCACCGTCGGAGAGGCCATGGACGGCCTTCGGGCCCTCCCGTACGAGGACCTGGGCTTCGCGAAGCTCGATTCGCACCGCGATCTGCGCCGCGGCTTCCCCGAGGTGATCCTCTGCCTGGGCAAGTCCCCGGAGCGGATCGTCGAGATCGCGCGCCGGATGAGCGAGTCCCATCGCCTCGTCCTCGCGACCCGCGCCTCTCGAGAAATCTACGAACGACTGGAGTCCTCTCTGGATGGCAAGCGGGTGACCTACCATGAGAAGGCCTCGATCGTCTCCATTGGCGTGCCGCCGAAGGCTGCCCGCGGCTCCGTCCTCGTCGTGACGGCGGGGACCTCGGACATCCCCGTCGCAGAGGAGGCGGGCGTCACGGCGGAGCTGATGGGCTCCCGCGTGACCCGGCTATACGACGTCGGCGTGGCCGGTGTTCATCGCGTCCTCGACCGACGGGACCTCCTACAGAAAGCGAAGGTGATCATCGTGGTCGCCGGGATGGAAGGCGCGTTACCGAGCGTCGTCGCGGGCCTGGTCCAGGCTCCCGTCATTGCCGTGCCGACGTCGGTCGGCTACGGCGCAAGCTTCGACGGCATGGCGGCGCTCCTCGGGATGATGAACTCCTGCGCCCCCGGCGTCGCGGTCGTCAACATCGACAACGGATTCGGAGCCGGCTATCTGGCCACGATGATGAATCGTTGAGCTCAGAGCAGGATCGTGTAGAAGAGGGTCAGGATGACCATCCCGATGGCTGCGGCGACCAGGCCCGCGTAGGCGGCCTTGTTCCACGCGAACACCTTCGCTCCATCGAGGGGCATGATGGGGACGAGGTTGAATCCTGCCAGGACGGCATTGATTTGCGCGACCTGTAGCAAATAGATGAAGACGAGACCGCCGAACATGTCCGGTGCCGTTCGTGCGACGACCCAGAAAGCCGCGAAGAGCACCGTGCAAATGACCAGGTTGGAGGCGGGCCCCGCGGCGCTGATGCGGCCGTTCTGTTCACGGGTCACCGCACCGGAGATCATCGTGGCGCCTGGCGCGCCGTAGATCAAGCCGATCGCGGCCGCCAGGACGAGGGCGAAGAGCAGACCCCGCGGATTGTAGCGGAATTCGGCCCAGAATCCGTACCGCTCGGCGACGACTTTGTGCATGATCTCGTGGAGGCCGACGCCGGTCGCGACCGCGAGGAGCGCCGCCGGGAAAATGAGCGCGATGAATCGGGCTGGCTGACTCGTGAAGAAGAGCAAGTCCGATCGGATGTAGGCGAGCGTGAAGGCGACGCTCAGGGCGAGGATGGCGACGGCGAGTTGAACGAGCTCGGTGCGGCTGAAATGCACCCCGGGGCGTGGGACGTCGGGATACAGGTACACCGGCGGCGCCGCGTAGTCGGAATAAGGTCCCCGCATCGTCGTCCGGTCACGGTTCGAATCTATATAGGATTGGTGCTCGCCCTCAGGCGAACCGGGCCCCGCAGTTGCCGCATTCCTCCGCGGAGCCCCCGACCGATATTTCGCAGAGTGGACAGCGGTAGGTCCCCGCGCCCACCTTCTTCATCACCTGCAACCGGATCAGTCGCGTGCCTCCCTCTCGGAAGCGAGAGAGGTCCTGTTCCAACAGCTGCTCGACCGGCGCCACGTCGAAGCCCTTCTGCCGCCAGGCGGCGATCTGATGCTCGCATTCCTCCCGCAGGAACGCCTCCGGGTCCGCGCCGGCGAAGACCTGCGCGTACTCGTCTCGGACCGCCTCGGGCATCCCCAAGAAGTCGTCGTCGAGGTCCAGGTCGACGATCTCGCCCGTGATCTCC
>VBLS01000096.1 GCA_005878635.1 Methanobacteriota archaeon
CTGGTTCGATTGCGATGCGACGGTCCGAGCCGGGCCGCGCAGGCTCGGCTGATGGGAACATTCCCGCCCAGGTTGGGGACGGGCTTCGGCGCGGAACGAGTAGGGACTCCGGCCGCCTTTTGGGGATTACCATCCAAACCGTTTTCTACGCCCGCGGCCTAGTGCGTTCGTGCGAGGGAACGGCATCCGTGTCCCCTGGGGAGTCCTGGCCGCTTTGCTGGCCCTCATGGCCGTTTCCGTGGGCACCGTTGCCTCGAACGAGCCTAGGCCCCTGGCGAGTCCCGATGGCGCCCTCCTCGTGACCTTCGACATCCAGGTCGACCCTGGAGCGGCGGACTATGTCGAACGCGCGGCACAGGCCGCCCTCGCGTCGAATCGGGATCTCGTCATCGTCATGAACACGCCGGGCGGGCTGCTCGGGAACATGCAGCAGATCGTCACCTCGATCGTGAAGGTGCAGGACGAGAGCCAAGGCCGTCTGGCGGTATACACGTTCGTGCCACCGGGCGCGCTCGCGGCTTCCGCGGGCAGCTACATCGCCCTGGCCTCCAACGCGGTGTACATGGGAAGTGGCTCCATCATCGGACCCTCGACTCCGTACATCATCGGCGGGGACCCGCTCGAGCAGCAGCACGTCCAGAACGCGATGGTGGCGTACATCCGGTCCCTCGCCGAGAGGCATGGCTACAATGTAGCCGCGGCGGTCAGCATGGCCGAGAACAACACCGCCTATTCCGCGACCCAGGCCGCCTCCCTCGGCCTCGTCACCGGCATGCGCGAAACGCTCGATGCGTTCCTCGCCGCGGTCGGGCTCGGCGGTTCGCTGGTCCCGGGATTCGATGAACCGATCTACGACCGGTTCCTCAGCTTCTTGAGCGATCCGACCGTGGACGGCCTGTTCATCCTGGTCGGCGTCATCGCCCTCGTCCTCGACCTATTCCACCGAACCCTCTTCCTGTCGGTCGCCGCGGCGATTTTCATCGCCCTGGGGTTCCTCGGCGCTCAGATCATCGGCGCCTCGATCGTCGGGCTCCTGATCCTGATCATCGCGGCCGCCCTCGTCATCCTCGAGGTGAAGGCTGGCCACGGCCTCTTCGCCGTCTCGGGAATCGCCCTCGGACTCGCGGGAACCTATCTCCTCGCGTACAACGTCCAATACTCTCCTGCTCCCTACGGAGTCGAGCAATACCTGCTCCTGGGCGGCACGGGGGCCCTCCTCGTAGTCGGCTTCCTGTACCTCACCCGCATCCGTCACGCCCTCCTGGCGCAGCCGAAACTCATCGACCCGAGCCGGGTCGTGAACATGACCGGGCGGGCGGCCACCGACCTCGTCCCCGGCAAGGACGGCGTCGCGAACGTCGGCGCGGAGGACTTCACGGCCCAATCGGACGAATTCATCGCGAAAGGCTCCCTGATCCGGGTCACCGGCTACCAGGACGGCAAAGTTCGAGTGGCGACGGTTTCGCCGTCGCCACCGGAGCCGGCGAAATCCGGCGACCCTTCGACCGCGCCGCCGTCCACCCCCTAGAGGCGCCGTCGTCAAGGCCGATGCTTTCGGACTTTGAGGGTCACATTGTCCGGGTCCACGGCCGTCACGACGATCGGATCCCCGCGGGCGATGTCCTCTTCGGCCACCGCACTCCAAGTCTCGTGCTCGACGTGGACGACGCCTTTCCCCGTGGCCTTCATCGAAGCGAGCGAGCGTCCGATCTTGCCGACGAGCGTCTCGCCCGCGAAGTACCGTTGGGTGATGATCTGGGTCGTCGTCGCTTGGAACGCGAACGTCAGGCCGACGGCGATCAACACGATCACGACGCCCGACGCGATGTAATCGTACCGGGTCACGAGGGCTCCGTGAACGATGAGGAAGGCCCCGAGGGCGGCGACGGCGAGGACGACGAGGACGGAGCGGGTGCCGTACAGGAAGAGCCGATCGAGGAGGCTCGACACGGGCTCCGGAGGGCTCTTATCGGTCATCCGCCTTCGAGGCGCCCCCCTCAGCCGACGAGAGCACGTTCCGGAGAGGCCGGACCAACTCCGTGAACTCGAGCGGGAGGATGAACTTCGTCGAAGGACTTGCCCCGAGCGTCTTGAGCGCGTCGAGGTATTGCAGCATCAGCGTCTTCTCATCGATGCCCTTCGCGGCCCCGAAAATGGTGGACAGCGCTTGCGCGTATCCTTCTGCGCCGAGGATGGCGGCTTGCCGGCCCCCCTCGGCCCGCAGGATCGCGGACTGCTTGTCTCCTTCCGCGACGGTGACCGTCGCCGTCTTCCTGCCGTCGGCTTCGATGACGACGGCCCGTCGGCTCCGCTCGGCGGACATCTGGAGGATCATGGCGTCCGTGACGTTCTTGGGCGGGAGGATCTCTCGGATCTCGACGTTCGTGACCTTGACGCCCCAACGGGTCGTGACCTCGTCCAGCTTCGTGCGGAGGACCGCGTTGATCTCCTCCCGCTTCGAGAGCACCTCGTCCAGGATGATGTCGCCGATCACGGCCCGCAGCGTCGTCGTCGCGATCCCCATGGCGGCGCCCTCGAAGTTGTTCACGCGGATCACGGAATCGGCCGCGCTCGCGACCTTGAGGTACACGATGAAGTCGACATCGACGGGCGCATTGTCCTTCGTGATGCAGGTCTGGTGGGGGATCGTCAAGTATCGCTCCCGCAGATCCACGCGAACCGGCTTGTCGATGCCCGGGATCACGGCGACGATCCCCGGCCCCTTCTCGGCCTGCGCCTTGCCGAGTCGAAAGTTGACGATTCGTTCGTACTCCTTGACCACTTTCAAGGTGGCGAAAAGGAAGATTAGGACGATGATGATGAAGACGAATGCTCCAATAAAAATCCCGCCCAACTCCACCCCCTGAAACGCCGTCACCGGACCCAAGTCGAATGGAACCAGGAATCCCCCCATGCCGTAACCCCGGGGGCGGGGATGAACGCTCCTCGACTTAAGGCCATGGCCGGATTGCCGTGGGTTCCGCGTGAGGACATTGAAACCTGGAAGAACTCTTTGCACTAAGACGGGCTCATGCGGTAGAGTTATCCGTTTCGATGGTCTCCGGACCCCAGGGGAACGCCGTGGCCGTTGACTTCGCGATCAAAACGACGCCCAAGTACCAAGTCGTATCGGTCCGCTTCGTCGGGCCTTTCAACCAGAGACGAATCCGGTCCGAGTGGGAGCGCCTGGCGAAGTGGGCGAAGACGAAACGATTGAACACGGGAAAGTGGTTCTTCTCCGAGGAAGATGCGGGGAAAGTCTATCGCTTCGATCTTTCCATCGAAGTGCGAGGTCGCGTCAAGGGAGAGGGCAAGGTGCGCGTTCGAACGTTCCCCGCCTCGCCGATTGCGACCGTGACCTTCGACCCCGATGCGGTCGCCGCGCGGGTCATCTACCATGGATTGTCCGATTGGCTGCGTTGGCGAAAGAAGGACAAGACGATCAAGCGGACACGCACCTGGCGGGAAGTCTACTCGGGCAACCCGTGGACGGACAAGAAGGCGTGGTCCCACACGGAGATCCAAGTCCTGGTCTCCAAGTGACCATCGAAGAGGATGGGGGCCTCGACCGCGGTCCCGAGAACGGAGGTCCGAAGGATGCGGAAGAAGATTGACGATTACGTCAGCGGTCGGATTCCGCCACCGCCGATCGTGACGGCACTCGGCATCACGATGATCCGCGCGGCCGACGGGACGGCCGAGTTCGGCTACGTCGCGGATGGGCGCCACGCGAACCCGATGGGGACCCTCCACGGAGGGATCCTGTGCGATCTCGCGGACGCAGCGATGGGCGTAGCCCTGGCTTCGACCCTTGACGAAGGGGAATCCTTCGCCACGCTGGAGCTCCACATCAACTTCCTGCGGCCCGTATGGGACGCGAAACTCACCGCGAAGGGAAGGATCGTCTCGCGGGGTCGCACGGTGGCGATGACGGCCTGTGACATCGTCGATGAGGACCAGCGCCACATCGCCGCGGTGACGGGGACCCAGATGATCTTGACCGGACAGATGGCGAAGGGTCGTTGAGGCCGAGGTACCGTTCGCAAAGCCCCGCCTTCGGTGAAACTCTATTATGGGCGGCGTGGATTCCTCCTGG
>VBLS01000097.1 GCA_005878635.1 Methanobacteriota archaeon
GATTGACGGGTTCCTCGGCCGCAAGCCCGCCCAGCTGAGTGGCGGTCAGAGGCAGCGCGTGGCCGTCGGCCGAGCGATTGTGCGCGAGCCCGAGGTATTTCTCATGGACGAGCCCTTGAGCAACCTCGACGCTCAGCTGCGGGTCTACATGCGCGCCGAGCTGAAGAAGCTCCAGAAGGACATCGGCGTGACGACGATCTACGTGACGCACGACCAGGTCGAGGCGATGACGATGGCGGACCGCGTCGCCCTCCTTCACAAAGGCACCCTCCAGCAGTACGCGGGGCCCCGGGACCTCTACAGTCGCCCCACGAATCAGTTCGTGGCTGGCTTCGTGGGCAACCCGCCTATCAACCTCATCGAGTGCAACTGCATCGACGGAAACATGATCGACGCGGGCGACTTCCGACTGGCCCTCCCGGAACGCCTCGTGGAGCCTTGTCGGAATTCGTCCGCGCGCGAAATCGTCCTCGGGGTTCGGCCGCAGGACGTCCAAGTGGGGTCGCCGCCGGACTCGGACGGCGGCGTCATTGTTGCTCGCTTCCCTCCGACCTCCGTCCCGGCGGAAATCTATGCGACGGAACCGCTCGGGGACTCCACGATCCTCGACTTGAAGGTCGGAGACAAATTACTCAAGGCTGTGGTGGCGGCCTCGTTCGAGGGCGATGTCGGCGCGAAGATTGGAGTCCAGTTTCCCTCTGATCGAATTCACCTCTTCCACCGGAAGTCAGGACAGGCTATCCGGTGAGATTCGCGGTAGCCGGTTGACCTTGAAGCTGGATGCCCTTCGCGCGCGTTCGACCGAGGACGTTCGGCGGCTGCGGGCGCCCGAAGGCTATCTGCGAGCGGGCGCGCCTCGGTACGCGACGTTGTTCGGACGCGACTCTCTCATCTCTGCGTTGCAGATGCTCGACATCGATCCGACCATTGCGGCCGCCACATTACGAATCTTGGCGTCCTTCCAAGGGCGGGGCGAGGATCGGGAGTCGGAGGAACAACCGGGGAAAATCCTGCACGAGCATCGGTTCGACGCCGCGTCGCGCCTCGAGCTGCCATCCTGGAAGTTCCCGTATTACGGAAGCGTCGACAGCACCCCCCTTTTCCTGATCGTAGGGGATGCGTACCTTCGGAAGACCGCAGATTCGCAGCTCGCGAGGGAATTGTGGGGCGCCTTCCGCTCGGCGCACGAGTGGATGGCGCGGTATGGTGATTCAGACCACGACGGCTACTTGGAGTACGAACGGACGAACCCGTCGGGCCTCTTCCACCAGGGATGGAAGGATGGTTCGAACGACCATCTGCGTATCTCGCCTCCCGTCGCGTTGGTCGAAGTCCAAGGATACGCGTACGCTGCGCACCGAGCCTTCGCCTCCTTGGCGCAAGCTCAGGGCGACACGGTCGACGCGGCCGCCGCACGAGACGCCGCGGAACATCTTCGAGAACGCATCAACGAGGACTTCTGGCTCGAGGATCAAGGGTTCTTTGCCCTGGCTCTGGACGGGACGAAGCGCCCGCGACGCGCCGCGACCTCGAACCCGGCCCACCTTCTCCTTTGCGGTGTGGTGGAACCCCGTCGACTCGACCGGATGGTTTCGCGGCTGTTCTCCTCCGATCTGTGGACACCATTCGGCGTCCGCACGCATGCCAGCACCGAGCCCGATTTCGATCCGCTCTCCTATCATCTCGGGAGCGTGTGGCCGCACGACAACTGGTTCCTCTATCGAGGGCTCCTCGCCGCCGGCAGAGAGGCAGAGGCCCAACGCGTCCGCGATGCGCTCTTGATCGCCCGCGACGCGCTCGGGAAGATACCGGAATTCTACGGTGTAATCGACGACCAAATCATCGACCTCTCTCGAGAAACGCGAGGCCGCCCGCAGGCGAACCCTCTCCAGGCGTGGGCATCGGCGGGCCTCCTCGACATGATTTCTCGACATCCGGACGCGGACGTCAGCCCTTGATCGTCCAGCCAATGAGGCCGCGGATGTAAAACCGCTGGAGGACGAGGTACAGGGCCACGGGGACGATCATCGTTAGGATCGCGCCGGCCGACAGAAGATCGTAAGGATGGGCCAGTTGGCCGCTAAGCCGCGGGACGCATTGGGTCGACAGGAACCAGTCCGATTTCTGAACGAGGACTTGCGCGAAAAAGAAATCATTCCAGACCCACATGAATTGGAAGACGACCACGGCCGCCATGGCAGGCAGCGCCATCGGCAGCACAATCTTGTAGAAGATCTTGAAATCGGAGGCGCCATCCACCCGCGCTGCCTCCTCGATCTCTTCGGGAAGGGTTCGGAAAAAGTTCCGCATGAAAAGGATGATCCACGGAATGCCCCACGCCGAGTGGACGAGGATCAAGCTCAGGAGATTGCTGATCAGGCCCAAGGCGATCATGAGGTTGTAGACGGGGACTGCGACCATCATCTGAGGGACGGCCATGAACAGGACGACGGAGAGGAAGATGTAGTCCCGAGTCCGCGTGCGGAACCTTGCGAATCCGTAACCGGCGAAGGCCCCCACAAGCATTGGGATGATCGTCGCTGGCAATGCGACGAAAAACGAATCTCGGAGGCCCAAGGAGAGAGGACACCCCGGGTTGTTCCATGCCGAGATGAAGTTATCGAACGTCAAATGGAAGGGGGACGGGTTCCACCACCCGAGGGCTGTCTCGGATAGCGGGCGCACGGACACCACGGCGACTCCGATGAAGGGAAGCAACCAAGCGAGTCCCACGGTCCAGGCAACGACGTGGATCAAGATGGTTCGGGGACGAAAGGGAAGTTTCCACGGTCGGCGCCTCGGCCCCCGGTCGACAAGGCTCGTCATGGCGAGTCACCCGTCGGCGCGATCGTCGCCTGGGGCGAATCGGTTCCCACCTCCGCGGGCTTTGCCCGCGCCCTTAGGAGCCGCCTCTTGTGCCTGGGCAGATTGAGCAGCTCCCGGAACAGGCTGATCGACACGACGAACGTGAAGATCGTGAGCAAGGTAGCGACGACCGCCGCGTGGTTGTAATCTTGGACGTAGAAAAACCGGTACATCTGGAGGGCGAGGACATCCGCCGCCCCGCCAAGGCCTCCCTGCTGGTTCGTTGCCCCAATCACGATATCGAACAACTTGAGCTCCCACAGGACCGTCATCGTGACGATGACGAGGGTGACAGGCTTGAGGAGGGGCCAGGTGATTTTGCGGAATACTTGCCATTCCGACGCGCCGTCCACGCGCGCGGCCTCGAAGTAGTCCTTCGGAATCGTGGTCAAGCCGGCGGAATAGACGATCATGCTGAATCCGGTCCACGACCATACGGTCCCCATGATCAAACCGAAGAGGAGGGTGCTCGGATTGGAGGTGAGCCAATTCACCGCCAGGCCCTTGATCCCGATCGAGCCAAAGAACGCTGGGACGAGGCCGATGGGCGCTTCGAGGATGAATTTGAGGACCGTACCGATGACGATTAGCGGCGTGACCATCCCCAGGAAAATCATCGATTTGACGATCGCCGCCCCCCGGACTCTTTGGAGGAGCATCGCCAGGAACAGGCCCATGAACATCGTCAACGGGAGGTGGAGCCCAATCCAGATCAGATTGTTAATCAAGGTCCCGCACGGGGGGCCGGTTTGTAGGCAATCGGCGTTCACGGTTTGCTTGGACCCGATGACCGTCGCAAAGTTGTCCAGGCCCGTAAATTGGCCGTCAGCGCCGACGAACCCCAGGGTCAGCGTTGCAACCACGGGGTAGATGACGAGTACAATCAGGAAGATCGTCGCAGGGAGGATGAAGGCGACAAAGGTCGCTTGTGACCGCAACCTTCGAAGAATCCATCCTGCTCCCGGAATAGAAGGGAGAAGGCGGGGTCGGGGCCCGCCCTCTCGTCGGTTCATGGTTGGTTCGCAGCCGCCGTCTGGATGTTCGTCAGGACCGTCTGCCAGGTACCCGGGTTCGCCCAGAGGCTCTGGAGCTGACTCCAGAACACACCCTGGAACGGGTTGCCGATCGTGTCATCCAGATCAGAAAGGACCGTCTTGCCGGACAGCAGATTCGCGACGTTCCGGTCCACTGTAGGATAGGCGGTCGTGGGAACATTCGCCGCCGTGGCGACGTGGCCGCCCTGCTTCACCTGAAGCTCCTGCGCCGGCTCCGACGCGAGGTACTGGGCCAGCCGCTTCGCGAGGTCCTGGTGGGCCCCGAATTTCGGGACGAAGAAGTAGTCCGCTGCAAAGACGATTCCTTGGTTCGCGACCCCTCCCGGCAGCGGGAAGACCCCCAGCGCGCTCGGGTTCGGGACCATGCCGGTGATCCAGCTTCCCATGAAGTAGAGGGGGTTCGTGCCGTCCCACCAGAGCGTCACGCCCGGATTGTCCCAGGTTGTCGGCGCCGTCCAGAATCCATTCGTCAGGGTCGGCACGAGGTAGTTCTGGAAGATCGACTTCACGCTCGGGTCGGTCCAGGAGAGGCTCCGATTGGCCAGGGCCTTGTGCATGGACGCCCCGCCGTACGTCTCGATGAAGTGCTCGACTACGTCGGAGAGCGGCCAACCGACTCCGTCTCCAGCCATGAGCGGGGGATTGCCTGTCGAGTTCTTGATCGAGCCGAGCAGGGAGAAGAACCCTTGCCAGGTCGTCGGGGCCGACCAACTGTTAGCCTGGAAAAACGTGGTGTTGTACCAGAAGCCGGGCTTGACTTTCCCCGTGTAAGCGCCGCCCCAGATGTGACCGCTCGCCGTGAGGGGGTCGAGGGCTCCCGCCTGGTAGGACGACGGACCGATCGTGCCCGTCAAATCGGTGACCCAATTCTTCGCGGCCCACTGCTTGATCGTCGCGCTGGGCATGAAGATCAGGTCGGCCGGAGATTGTCCGGCCTGAAAAGCAATCGGTAAGGTCGGGGACAAGTCCTCCTGGCGCGTAGGTGTATACACGTACGGGATTCCGGTGTCGTTCGTGAATTTATCGAGCACGGGTTTGAACTTCCCCCATTCCGAACTCGGGTTTTTGATCGCGTCTCCCGCCCAAGGGCCGATCACCTGGACAGGAACCACCGCGGCCTTGGGCGCTGCCGCATAGTACACGCCGACCGCCGTGATCACATTCGTGACGATCAGCAAGGCCACGATAATCGCGATGAGCCTGCCGGACGTCTTTGACGGGACATAGTCCGCCCCGCCCGATGACACGCCTGTAGATCCTCCTGTGGCCACTCCTCTGACCCCCAAACCTTGGCGGCGGGATGGCTTCGTCGGCTTTTACTCTTATTGACGACTTGAGCAGAAAGTAACCTTGAGGAACTGGGGTGAGCAGGCGGTTCTCTTCAGCGACTAGCCCGGTGGCACTCCGCAGCCGGTGCGGGCGATTCGGCGGTTTCGCCATCAATCATGTCAATTTCCTGAGATGAGGTCCGAGTAGAGGCGGAGGTGGTCCCGCAGGTATCGGGTGATGAGGAACTCCCGCCGGACGCGCTCTCGGCCGGCGCGTCCCATCTCCCGGCGACGGGCCTCGTCCCTCAGCAACTCAATAGTCCGGTCGGCCGCCTGGCGGACGGACGATACGAGGCAACCGTGCACCCCGTCTTCGATCTGGATCCGGATGCCCCCGACGTCGCCGCCGACGACCGGCACGCCCTTCCACAGGGCCTCGCTGACGATGAGGCCGAACCC
>VBLS01000131.1 GCA_005878635.1 Methanobacteriota archaeon
AGGACCGGGAGAACGTAAAACCTTTCCCGTTTGCTCCTCGTCCGACCGACCGGGGGGAACCCTTATCCTCGCAAAGCCAGTCCCGCAAACGAGATTCGTCCGATGACGCAGTACTTCACCGCCCCCTTTTTCGAGGAAGTCGCGCGGCGCCTGAACGCGGATGCCGAGTGGTCGAAGAAGGCCGCGGCGGTCAGTGCCAAGGTGGTCCTGACCTGCGTCGATCGGAATGCGTCCTTCTTGATCGATGTCGTGAATGGCCGCGTGACCTCGAGCCCCGTCGGCCCGGACGTGCCGGCGGACTTCAAGTTCGAGGGGAGCTACGAGGCGTGGACGCAACTCGGGCGGGGCGAGCGGGACCTCCAGAGCTTGGTCATGGGCGGCAAGATCCGGTTTCGCGGTTCCCTGCCGAAAGTCATGGGCCTCATGGGCGTCCTCAACCGGGTCACGGTCATCTCGCGGGAGATCCCGAAGGATTTCTGAGCGAGCGACCGAACATGGACACCGCGACCACGACGGCGAGGAGCTCGAGGATGCCGATCCCGATCGCGGTCACGACGAAGGCGACCGTCCACGGATTGGACGGCACGATCGACACCTGATCCGGACCCGGGATGACGAAGTGACTCTGGAACCCGTAGGCGAAGGCCGCGGACATGACGACTATCAGGAGGCCCGAGGCCAGCGGCCTGTTGAACCGCAGGATGGGAAGCGCCGCGACCGGGCCGATCAAAATCACCCCGAGGATGAAGACGGTGTCGGTCGGGGGCGGGACGATCTGCAATTCCAAGTGCGCGACGGTGTGCACGAGGACGACGAGGAGATGGGCGAAGACGAGGGCGATGAAGAGGGCCGTCAGCCGCCTCGTGTCCGTGGCACCTGCCTCCCGGGGAATCCTTCGGACCGCCATGCGGCGACCACCTCTCCGAGGCCTTTCTCGAAGGTGGGAAACGACGCAGTCCACCGGAAATCGGAACGGAATCGCGCATTGGACGTCGGGAAGGATGCGGCAAGGAGTCCGGCGGTGTAGCGCCCGACGAAGAGGCGCAAGAGCGATCGAGAGACCTGGCGAGGCGGTCGAGTCCCCAGTTTTTCCGCGAGCAATCCGAGGAACTCACGCAGCGACGCCGGCCGATCGTCCACGACGTGCCACACGCCCCGTTTGGGCCACTCGGAGGCCGCGACGAACGCGCTCGCGGCATCTTCCGCGTGCAGCCAGGACCAGACCGCGGTCCCGCCGTCGACGAGGACGGGACGGCCGCGGAAAAGGGACTCGGCCAGAATCCTCGTGTGCCAGCCGTCCGCCGAATAGAAGCCGCCGCAACGAAGGATCGCGGCGCGGAACCCGTGTTTGGCTCCTGCGTCCCGAGCGATGCGCTCGCCCTCGAGGGCGGAGGCGAGAATCGGATCCCCCGCGGCAGGCGCATCCTCGTCGAAGAGCGCGCCCTCCGGGCCGCGGACCGCCCAGACGACGCTCTGTTGCAGGTAGGCACCGGCTCCCACGCGGCCGGCCGCGGTCGTGAGGGCCCTCGTCCCCTCGCGGCGGATCCGGTCGTTCATGTCCCAATCCTTGGGGCGCGTCCGGACCTTCGTCGGGATGGCGGTCGCGGCGTGGATGACCACGCTGCACCCTTCCGCGGCCCTCGCGAGCGCGTCGGCATCGAACAGGTCCGCCCGCCGCGGCTCGCCTCCGAGGGATCGGACGGTGGCGTCCCCGGATTCCGACCGTGTGAGGCCGACCGCAACGTGGCCGCGGGCCACGAGCTGGCGCACGACGCGCCGGCCGAGGACTCCCGTCGCCCCCGCGACGAAGACGCGCATCCGGCGGGGATGACCATCAAACGATTAAATATCGCCGCCTTCATGGGCGCAGCGGGAGCGGCGGCAGGGCGGGACGATGGTCGATTTCGACCTGACGGACGAACAACGGCTGATGCAGAAGACCGCCCACGAATTCGCGGAGCGGGAGATGCGTCCCGTCGCCCTGGAGCACGACCGCAAGGGGACGGTCCCCTGGGACGTGATCAAGAAGGCCCACGCCCTCGGACTGGACACCGCCTTCATCCCGGAGGCGTACGGGGGCGGCGGGATCGACTCAACCTTGACCCACGTCCTCGTGACCGAGGAATTGAACTGGGGCTGCGCGGGGATGGCGACCGGCCTGATCGGCGCGGGCTTGGCCTACCTGCCGATCATCCACATGGGGACGGAAGAGCAAAAGAAGCGGTTCCTCACGCGGTTCACCGGACCCGAGGCCCGCCTCGGCGCCCTGTGCCTCACGGAACCCGACGCCGGATCCGACGTCGCGAATATCTCGACCACCGCGACGAAGGACGGGAAACACTGGGTCTTGAACGGCGTCAAGCGATTCATCACGAACGGCGGGATCGCGGACATCCACGTCGTCTTCGCGACGGTGGACAAGAGCCTCGGCTACTTCGGGATCCGCGGGTTCGTCGTGGAGCACGACACGAAAGGCCTGAAGACGGGGAAGGTGGAGGACAAGATGGGCGTCCGCGCGAGCCATACCGCCGAAGTCATCCTCGACGACTGCCGGATCCCCGCGGAGAACATGCTCGGCTCCGACGAGACGACGGCCTTCTATGGAGCGATGAAGACCCTGGAAACATCCCGACCCTTGGTCGCCTCCGGTGCGGTTGGCATCGCCCGGGCCGCGTACGAATACGCGCTCGAGTACAGCCGGCGGCGGAAGGCCTTCGGCGCCCCGATCGCCAAGAAGCAGGCGATCGCGTTCATGCTCGCGGACATGCGGACGAAGATCGATGCGGCTCGGCTCCTCACCTGGCGCGCGGCGGCGATGGGCGACCGCGGGCTCCCGATGAACAAGGAGGCGAGCATGGCCAAGTTGTTCGCCGCCGACATGGCGATGGAAGTCACCACGGACGCGGTGCAGATCCTCGGCGGCGCGGGCTACATGAAAGACGAGCCGGTCGAGAAGTGGATGCGGGACGCCAAGATCTTCCAGATCTGGGAGGGGACGTCTCAGATCCAGCGGGTGGTCATCTCCCGCGAAGAGATCGGGGAGCTCTAGGTCTTCCGGGCGACGACTTCCGCTTTCCCCGGCGCTTCCGTGAGTGAACGGAGGAGCTTGCGTTCTTCCTTGATCAGGTTGAGGTATTCGTTGAACTCCTTGTCGCTCATCATCAGGAGCTTCGCCAGGTGGTCCACGCCCTGTTTCACGAAGAAGTCGACGTCCTCGAGGCCCGCGATCGCCTCCGCCCAGGTCTGTTTCTCCCCGATCTGATCCATCCGTTTCTCCACCTCGACGAGCCGCGAGGCCATCGTGGGATCTTCCCGGACGGTGAGGCCGATTTTCGCGAGCGCCTTGAGACTCTCGCCGGCCATCTCCTCATGATATGTTCCGGAGGACCCGCTGCCGTGAGACATATTGAAGATTTCCGCCGTCGCACGATAGTACGTCTCGATGAAATGGTCCACGCGCTCTTCGCGGGCGACCTCGACCATACCGGCATCCCGCAACTTGCGGATGTGATGGTAGATCGCCTGCGGCGTCAGGTTCAGTTCCCCCGCGATCTGGCTCACGGTCATCTCCTTCGCTCGAAGGAGGTAGATGACCCGCCGTCGGGTCTCGTCCCCCAGCAGTTGAAACGCCTCGGGGTCTTTGATGAGCTTGAATGCCTTCGTAGTGGCCTCGAACAATGTATGTTTGCGGCTGTTTATAACCGTTTCTATAATTAAAACGATTGCTTTATAAACAACCTTTGCTATCAGGCAAATATGCGTTATAACAAAGAAAACGGACGCTTTGGAAAGCGTCGAAAGGCCTTCGGCGCGCGTCCTGTCGACGCCCCCGCCCGTCGGGCATGGTCTCCGGCCGGGCCCGAGGCCTCCCCGTGGAGGTTGGTCCGATGATCGGGGCGGTGCCCTGGGCCGTCGTCCGAGATTCTGCGAACCGGCAAGGCACGGACGCGGACCGATACGCCCGCCGGGAATACGGGGCCCCGAATGCCCAATGGCTCCTCTCCGCTCACCGCAGCCAGAGGACGTCGGCGCACGCGGTCCACCAGGAAAAGCCTCGTGGGCAGCGCTGGTTCCGCCGCCTGACGCAAGCCGTCGCTGGGATTTTCCTCGTCATCGCCCTGATCCCTCGGCAGCCTTAAGCCCGGCGCGGACCGTTCCGCGACCGTGGCGGCTGCCCCCACCACCTCGATTCCCGAGCCGCTGCGCCTCCCCCGCGGCAGCGTCCGGGGGATTATCGCCCTGATCGTGACGGCGACCTACGCCTACCTCTTGATCCAAGGGAGGCCCGTCCCGTCGGTCCTGGTCAATTCCGTCGTGGTCGTCATCGCCTTTTACTTCGGGAGCCGGGCGGTCATGCATCCTCCGACACCCGCTGCGGCCCCCGGACAGGCGATGCCGGCCGGGCTCCCGCCGACGCCCCGCCGGACCAAAGTCGTCCGCGGCCTTCTGTTCCTAGGCTTCGTCGGGCTCGCAGCATGGTTCCTGCGAAGCAATCCAACGTGGGATGGCATCCCCGGCGATCTGCAAGCCATCCTCGAAGTCCTGGGAGGCTACGCTGCCGGACTCACTATCTCGTGGCTCGTCCATCGACGGGCTCACGAGAGCACGGCCCGAAAACGGCTGGCGACGATCGCGCGGGACATCATCGCCGCCGGCGCCCTGGCCTTGAGCGTCTACATCTGCATCGCCCTTGCGGCGCAGCAAGCAACGGTGTTCGCGAGCCGCGCGGAGGACGCGCTGTCGCTCGTCGTCACCTTCTATTTCGGGTCGCGGGTCATCGGCCACTAGGACGAACCGGCCGCCCACGGTCAATGGAGGTCCGGCGCGTCGTCGAGGAAGTCTCGCTCGCGGAGTTCGCGTCGTTTCCAATGTTCGAGATCGCCGACGAAGTACGGGAGGAGCCGCATTGACACATACGAATTCATGAGGGGGATGCCGAGTTGCTCCGAGAACACGAGCAGGTTGACGGCATCGTTGTACCGGATCCGCAT
>VBLS01000132.1 GCA_005878635.1 Methanobacteriota archaeon
TGGATTTCATGGGCCTCGTGCAGGACAAGGCGAAGCTCCTCGGCCTCGACGAGACCTTCATGAAGCGCGGGCTGAACGAGGGCTTCTCCGGCGGCGAGAAGAAGAAAAACGAGGTCTTCCAGATGGCGGTCCTCGAACCGAAGTTCTGCATCCTCGATGAAACGGACTCCGGCCTCGACATCGACGCACTCCGCCTCGTCGCGAACGGGATCAACACGATGCGCAGCCCGACCCGCTCGATGCTCGTCGTGACCCACTACCAGCGCCTGCTCGATTACGTGATTCCCGAGCACGTCCACGTGCTCGTCGATGGCCGGATCGTCAAGAGCGGCGATGCCGACCTCGCCCGGAACTTAGAGAAGCATGGCTACGGATGGATCCTCGAGGAGGCACCGAGGCCGCAGCCGGCCCGGGCCTAGGCCGGTGACGAACGTGGCCGTGGCGTTGGACGCGAAGCAGACCTGGGTCGCGGAATTCGCCTCGTCGGAGCCGGACCTCGCGGGCCCGGCGTGGCTCCGTCCGATCCGTAAGGAAGCCATCGCCCGCTTCGAGACCGTGGGTTTCCCCACCCAGAAGCACGAGGACTGGAGGTTCACGAACCTCGCGCCCCTCCTTCGCGTGCCATTCAAGCCCGCGATCCTAGGTCGGCCCGATGGCGTCGTGGCGGAGCGGCTCGAACCCTTCTTGTTCGGCGTCCTGAAGACGACTCGCCTCGTGTTCGTGAACGGGCAATTCTCGCCCCGCCTCTCGTATCTGCGTCCGCTCCCGGAGGGCGTGCGGGTCGCCTCCCTCGCCGAGATCCTGCGGAGCGATCCTGGGAGCGTCGAGAAGGACCTCGCGCGGCACGCGAAGTACGAGGACGACGCGTTCGTCGCCCTCAACACGTCCTTCTTCACCGACGGAGGCTACGTCGAGATCCCGAAAGGCACCGTCGTGGAGGAACCGATTCACCTCGTTTTCATCTCGACCGCGCAGGAGATGCCCACCGTCTCCCACCCGCGGAACGTGGTCCGCCTCGGGGCGAGGAGCCAGGCGACCCTGATCGAGACGTACGCGGGGTGGGCGCCGGAAGTGACCTTCACGAACGCCGTGACGGAGATTTCCGCCGGGCCCGGGTCGGTCCTTGACCACTACAAGATTCAGCGGGAGTCCGAGTCCGCGTTCCACATCGCCACGATGACCGTCGACCAGGACCGCGATTCCAACGTCGTCTGCCATTCGCTGGCTTTCGGCGCTGCGCTTTCCCGGAGCTATGTGCACACGAAATTCCACGCGGAGGGCGGGAGCGTCGCGTTGAACGGCCTGTTCATGCCGTTCGGGGGCCAGCAAGCGGACAACTACACGCGGATTGACCATGCCGCGCCCGCGTGCACCAGCGTCGAGCTGTACCGCGGCATCCTCGGCGGGAAATCGAGGGGCGTGTTCAACGGGAACATCTACGTCCGAAAGGACGCGCAGAAGACGGTGGCTCGCCAGACGAACAAGAACCTCCTCCTTTCGAAGGAGGCCTTCGTCGACAGCACCCCCGGGCTCGAGATCCTCGCGGACGACGTGAAGTGCAACCATGCATCCACGATCGGACAACTCGACGAGAACGCGATCTTCTACCTCCGGTCGCGCGGGATCGACGAGGAGGCCGCGCGACACATCCTGACGTATGCGTTCGCCTCCGACGTCGTGAACCAGGTGAAGGTCGCGCCGATCCGGATCAAGCTCGACCAGCTGATCCTCTCGAGATTGCCGAAAGGGGCTGGCCCCGGAGAGGCCTTATGAGGCACGGTGGGAATGAGATGCATGCGGCGTCCCCCGCGAACGAGGTGCGATGATGGCCGATCTCCGCGAGCTGTATCAGGAGACGATCCTGGATCACAGCAAGAGGCCGCGGAACTTTCACGAGATCCCCCACCCCGACGCGTCCGCGGTGGGGCACAACCCGCTCTGCGGCGATCGGGTGACGGTCTTCCTCCGACTCTCGGACGGCGTCCTCGCGGACGTCGCGTTCGTCGGCCAGGGTTGCGCAATCTCGAAGGCCTCCGCTTCACTGATGACGGATGCCGTCAAAGGCAAGACGAAGGCGCAGGCCCACGAGCTCTTCGAGAAGTTCCGTCGCATGGTGACGGGCCGGCCGGGTGACCCGGTCGACACGCCGTCCTTGGGGAAGCTCGCGGTCCTCTCCGGCGTCTGCGAGTTCCCGGTTCGAGTGAAGTGCGCAAGCCTGCCTTGGCACACGCTTGAGGCCGCCATCGAAGCGAAAAAGGAGATCGTCTCGCTGGAGTGAGGATGACGGCGCGAGACGTCCCTCGGACTCCTCAACCGGAGGAGCCGCGAGGCGTGGTCGCGTCGGGCGTCGGTCCGAGCGCAGGCCTGGTCCGGGATCTCTCCCGGCGGCGAGGGGAGCCCGAGTGGCTGTTGCGTTTGCGGCTCCGAGGGGTCGAGGGCTTCCGGTCCGAGGACCTCCCGCCGTGGGCCACCTTCCTCCGCGACATCGACTTCGACGAAATGGTCGAGCCTGAGACGGTCGATGACGACGGACGGAGCCGACCTCCCACGGCGGTCACCCCCGGCCTCACCGCCCTCGCGGCATCCGAGGACGCTTACCGGGTCATCCGAAAGGACCTCGAGTCGCGCGGCATCCGATTCTACTCGCTGTCCTCCGCGGTCCGGCGGATCCCCGACCGGATCAAGGAGCACCTCGCGTCCGTCGTGCCGCCGGACGACCCGATCGCCGCCCTCAATGCGGCTCTATGGACCGAAGGATCGTTCGTGTACGTGCCGCCTGGCACCTCGGCGTCCGTGCCGCTCCAAGCGGAGATCCGGGAGGACTACTCCGGCGTGGAACCTTTCGAACGGAACCTCCTCGTGGCGGACCGGGGGTCGGAGGTCACGTACATCGAAGGCTGCACCGCGCCGGTGTACACGCCCGAGCGATTGCATCTCTCGGCGATCGAGATCGTCGCCCTGCCGGATTCGCACTCGCGGTACATCGCGTTGCAGAACTTTTCCAAGGAGGTCGACAACCTGGTGACGAAGCGCGCGCAGGTTCACGCGGGCGCCTCGATCGAGTGGGTCGACGTGAACCTGGGGTCCCGTCGGACGAAGAAAGTGCCCCGCGCGGACTTGATCGGACCCGGCGCCTCCGCCGAATTCATCGGATTCACCCTCGCCGGACACGGGCAGTCCGAGGAGGTCGGAGCCGAGATGGTGCACCGGGCACCGAGGACACGGTCCCGAATCGTGAACCAGGCCGTCGTCCTGAAAGGCGGGCGGTCGGCCCTCCATTCCGGCGTGAGGGTCGTCCTGGGGGCGACGCAGGTCGCGTCTTCCGTCGAATGGTCCTCGCTCATGCTGGACTCCGATTCCCGCGTGGAGACGATTCCAGGGATCGAGGTCGACGAGGCGGACGCGGAGATCGCACAGGAGGGCAAGGTCCGGAAAGTCGGCGAAGAGATGTTGTTCTACATGGCCTCCCGCGGCGTGACGGAGGAGGAGGCCACGCGAATGGTCGTCCTCGGCGTCGCGACCGCCGCGACGCGACGGATTCCGGTCGAGTATGCCGTCGAGGTCGATCGACTCATCGAACTCGAGCTCGGGGGCGGGATCGGATGATCCTCCCCGAAGGTAACGTGCGTCGCACGAGAAAACTCAAGTAGCTACCGTGGCATGGCAATAGGGAAGGCCGATGGCAAAGCCCGCGAAGATGCTGCTCAACGTCCCCGCGATCAAGGCGGACTTCCCGATCCTGCAGCGCAAGGTCCGGGATCGGCGCCTCGTCTACCTTGACAGCGCCGCAACCTCGCAGAAGCCGAAACAGGTGATCGAGGCGACGACGGACTTCTACAGCCGGTACAACGCGAACGTCCATCGCGCGATCTACGAACTCGGGGAGGAGGCCACCCGCGAGTACGAGGGGGCGCGGGAGAAGATCGCCGCGTTTATCGGGGCGAGGTCCCCGAACGAAATCGTGTTCACGAAATCCACCACCGAATCTCTCAACCTCGTCGCGTACGGATACGGACTGAAAGGGAAGCTCCAGAAGGGAGACGAAATCGTCGGCACGGTGATGGAGCACCACTCGAACCATGTTCCCTGGCATTTCGTCAAGGATCACAAAGGGGCCGTCCTGAAGTACGTCGATGTGAACGACGACGGGACGCTCAAGATCGAGCAGTACGACGAACTCCTGACGAAGCGTACGAAGATCGTCACCGTGACCCTGTGTTCCAACGTCCTCGGGACGATCAACCCGGTGAAGGAGATCGCGAAGCGAGCCCACGAGGTCGGCGCGGTGTGCGTCGTCGATGCTGCTCAGGCGGCTCCGCACATGCCGATCGACGTCCAGGACCTGAACGCCGATTTCCTCGCGTTCAGCGGGCACAAGATGCTCGGTCCGACCGGGATCGGCATCTTGCATGGGAAACCGGAGGCGCTCGAGGCGACGGAGCCCCTCCTCGGTGGCGGCGAGATGATCCGCGAAGTGCATCTCGGCCGCGCCTCCTGGAACGACGTGCCCTATCGGTTCGAGGGAGGCACCCCGAACATCGCGGGGGCGATCGGCCTCGGGGCGGCGGTCGACTACCTCACGAACCTGGGGATGGAGGCGGTCCGCACGCACGAAATGGAGATTACGCAATATGCGCTCGACAAGATCGGACGGATCAAGGGCGTCACGACGTACGGCCCGAAGGACGTCAAGAAGAAGGCCGGCGTGCTGGCCTTCACGATCGACAACGCCCATCCGCATGACGTCGCCTCGATCCTCGACGTGGAAGGCATCTGCGTCCGATCGGGCCACCACTGCGCCCAGCCTCTGATGGAGCGCTACGACCTGCCCGCGACCGCGCGCGCGTCCTTCTACGTCTACAACGACCTCGAGGATGTCGACGTCCTCGTGGCCGGCATCAAGAAGGTGCAAGAGGTCTTCGCCTGACGCCCGCGGCCTCCGACCTGTACCAGGAGCAGATCCTGGACCACTACAAGCATCCGAAGAACAAAGGGCCCCTTCCCGGGGCCACGTTCAGCGCGCGGGACACGAACCCCCTTTGTGGCGACGAGGTCTCCTTCCATCTGAAGGTCGACCGCTCCGAGCGCGTCTCCGAGGTGCGGTTCGAAGGACGCGGATGCGCGATCAGTCAGGCCAGCGCTTCGATGCTCACCACGATGTTGAAGGGCCTCCCGCTGTCCGAGGCGGAGGCGCTAGGCGACGACGCCCTCGTGAAGAAACTCGGCATCTCCCTGAGCGCGGTGCGGTTGAAGTGCGCGCTCCTTCCCCTCCATGTGATGCGCCTCGCGGTCCGGGAGAAGAAGGCCGCCTCGACCTGAGGCCTCCGAAATCCATGTCTCCGGGTCCCCCGAGTCCGGACGGGATCCGCCTCGCGGACCGGATCGGCCGGACGCCCCTGCTTTCTCTCGATCGAATCGCATCTCACGTGGCCCCAGGCGTGCGGATCTCCGCGAAGGCCGAGTGGCTGAACCCGGGAGGCAGCGTGAAAGATCGCGCCGCGCTCGGGATGCTCCGTGCGGCGGAGAAGGCGGGCCTCACGAGAGATCGGACGCTCCTCGACGCGACGTCGGGCAACACGGGAATCGCAATCGCGATGCTCGCCGCGGCGGAAGGATACCGCGCGACCTTGTGCGTCCCGGGGAACATCTCCCGAGCGCGTCAACGGATGCTCGCCGCGTACGGAACCCACCTCGTCCTGACGCCGCCGACCGAAGGAACGGACGGAGCCCAGGAGGCCGCGAAGGCCCTCGCCGAATCCGAA
>VBLS01000133.1 GCA_005878635.1 Methanobacteriota archaeon
GACCCCCCTCAAGCTGCCAACCAGAGTGGTCGATCGCGGCGATCTGCGACTGGGTTCGAACGTTCATCGCGGTAGATCCGGAGTCACTTCCACAGCTAGGTTCTTTTGCCTGTTCCAGGCTGGTGGCGCCGCGAAAAACATCTCGCGAGTTTTCCAGGCACGCCTTAGCAATTCACGCAGCATCGCTACCGAGGGCGTGAGGCGAACCGGTGTCATTCGTTGATGTGAGAGGAACTCTGCAAGAGACCGCCGTCGCACGGTCAAGAACCCTTTCACAAGCTGGCTCACGGTAATGTATCGGTGCTCCCACGAAGCCGGGTGGCGGTCCGTGCGGCTCAAAAGTCTCGCGAGATGGGAAAAGCCATTTATACTATCGTAATAGTAACAGAAGCGAGACCGCGTCTCAATGTTAGACCCATCCTTTCATGACCCGCACGCGCCAGGCAGTCTCGTAGTGCGCGCAGGCGAAACCCTAAAGATCATGCATCGGTGGGGGTACGCTCCGCGAATCGAGGCCCTCTCCGCTCAGCTGTTGGGAGGACCGACGAACGCCGAGAATCTCAATCGCGAGCTGGAGGCACATCCAGACCTTGTAGTTCAAGATGGGTTCGTGAGCCTGCGAGGGCAAGCAGATCTGATATCAAGATCGCGAAAGCGGGTCAAGACACACGAGAAGCTTGGAGTCGAGGCTCTGGTCGTTGCCCGAACTTTCGCAAGAGACCTTGCGAGGTCATGTCCCGTAGTAAACTGCATCGCCCTCTCTGGATCTCTCGCGTCGGGCGGCTACGGCCCACAGGACGACATAGATTTCGACCTGATCGTCCAAGTGGGGACGAAATACCTTAGCTACCTCATCGCTCTCCTCGTCGGCCTCAAGTACAGCTGGAAGTATCGCCGCCGCCGTCTCGACGAGGTGCACAGCACTCCGTTGTTCCCCAAAATCACCTGCGTCAACGTCGTTTGGCCCGAAGACCAAAGCCAACCTTTCGTCCGGCAAGACGAACACATGGCTTTCGAGCTGCTTCGGTGCGAGCCCCTTTCCGGCGCTCAAGCATTCCGGTCTGTTCTGGATCGGAATCCCTGGATCGGCCAGTATTTTCCGCAAGCCTACAACCGTGAGTGGCCTATCGAGCTTCCTATTCCCCCGAACTTCTTGGGTCGCATTATAGCGGGAATTCACCGCAATTCTAGAATGGAGCGGCTCGCGGAGGCATCAAGTCGGACCATTGCATGGATCCTGTATCGATACGTCCAGCGCTCACGGCGTCGCAATTCGGAGGCGGTCGCGCACGTCGAGTTTCTTCGACGAGCAAAGTTTCCTTATGAAGTTTTCCAAGACTAAAACGAGCCCGTGCGCTATCCGGCGAATTGGGGAAGCAAAGCTCGGCGCCTTTTCGGGGGAAACTTACGGGGAGAAAATATGGCCCCAGGGGATATTCAGGAGCGGATGGACCGGGAACTCAGTGGGAATGGAATGAGCCGAATCCGTAACGAGTTGACGGCTCTCAGTGCCGAGATGGACACCCTTGACCTTCCCTGCCCCGGGTGCGATGGTGATCCTTTCCTTCCCGTCGTCATCCGGAATAACTTCCGAATCGTACGGTGCCGAGCCTGTAGGTCGCTATATGCGCGACCGCGACCCATTGAGGCGCAACTTGCTCGCATCTACGAAAAGTTCCCGCAACTAAGTAACGGTCGGGAAGGTCAGGTAAACGACGATCCTGAGGATGGAGCCAGGGAGGCAAAGGACCGCCTATCGCGCCTCTTGCAGTTCGTAAGGACGGGGCACCTCCTCGACATCGGCTGTGGCAAGGGAGATTTTCTGAGCGCAGCTTCGCGCATTTTCGTTGTCCAGGGAGTGGACGTGGCGCCTCGTTTGCGCCAAGAAGCTCGGGGCCTTCCGGTCTTCAAAGGGCAGCTAGAGGAAGCGGCCTTTCCTCAGGCATCGTTCGATGTGGTGACTGCAGTCGAGGTTTTCGAGCACTTGTTCGCCCCCCAAAGAACCCTTCGAGAAATCCACCGCATCCTGAAGCCGAACGGAGTCCTCCTGTTCCAAACCGGCGACGCTGATTCCTTCCTTGCCCGTCTTAACCCGAACACCTGGACGTATCTCGAACCGCCTGTTCACCTGAACGTATTCAGCCGAAAGGCTCTGCAGGACCTTGCGGAAAAGATCGGTTTCAAGCCCCTTTACAGTTGGAGCTTCGACCGGGCGCCACAGAAACTTCCAATTCTCGGGGGGCGTAGGTCCTCGACCGCTTTCCGACCTCTCCTGGATCTTGCGGCACGCCAAGGCATCATTGGCGCAACGTTCGTTTGGCGAAAAGGGTAGCGACCGTCGGCCGTCCGAACTTCACGCCCGTTGTGGCGCCATCGTTCATTTCTAATCTCTGATTTTCCGAAAGATAGTTAGCGAAAACAGGCCCAAGTTCGAGAATGGAAATCGGTCTTCGAGACGTTTCTCGAACCGATCAATCGCGCGAGCGGCCCACCACATGCCCTCGCCAGGTTCTTTCCTAGGCCGAGGAGGCGGATAGAGAAAGTGGATTCCCAGCGACCGTTCGAAAGCGAACTGGGGCTCCAAGATGCGGGCAAACTCGCCCGGCGTGTAGAGGAAACTGTTAATCCGCTCATCCCCCACACCTACGCGCGTCTTTACGAAACGCTTCGCCAGTTTACGATATCCGTCGAACCGCAGGGCGAGAGGGCCGATCAAGAGTTCGTACAGGACCGTGGGGTTTAGCAAACCAACGATCAAGGCGCCGTGGGGCTTCAGTAATGAGGAGACCGAATCTTTGAATTGATCGATCCGCGGCTCAAGGTTAAGAGTGCCGTAAACGGAATACGCGGTGTCAAAAAGGCCGATCCCTGCAGATTCTAACGAATGAAGGTCGCTTGCGCGCGCCACCTCGAATCGAGTCCGGTCCGTCAGGCGCTGCCGCTTCGCCTTGGCTCGAGCGAGTTCAATCATCTTAGGCGACAGGTCTACTCCCACCACCCGAAAGCCGCGAGCGGCCAGGAGCAGAGCCTCAGAACCCGTGTAACACCCGACGTCGAGAAGCGAGCCAGTCGGAGGACTCAACCGAGTAATCAATTCCACGGCGATTGTCTTCGCGTGCCTGCTAACCAGAGTTCGACCAATCGTCTCGTCGTAGTCCGTCGCCATCCGATCGTACACGGATTGTACATCTGCATAGTGTGCTCGAATATCCATGGCAGTTCTCGTGGATGATTCGTCCGGGGGAATATTAGCCCTTTTCCCGGTTTCGCGTGGTAGCTCGTGATCGGTTCCAGGAAAGCCCAGAGTCGAATCAGTCGCGATCAAGGATTTGGATCACGCTCCGCGCCCACGGGATGGCGGCAGCCACCGTTTGCGGCAGAATCGATGTCACTCCGAGGACGCCGGAAGACATCCATCGGGGACGCTGCCAACCGCGGCGCCTCAACTCCCGTCGCAGGCGGAGGGGCGAGTATGGATGAAGGTAATCGTCCCACAACCTCAGCCGCAGAAGCGCGAAGAGGCTGTACGGAGAAGTCGTTCGGATCACGAGGCGACCTCGTGCCTTTGCGACTCGCGTAATTTCGTCGAGGAAGTTGGGGATTGACGACATCGGTATGTGCTCCGCGATCCCTATCGCGAGGATCGTGTCGAAGGACTTGTCCTTGAACGGTAGGTTGAGCGCGGAGCCAACTATCGCGGTCTTGATCTTACCCAAGTCCCTTCCACGGAGCAGCCATTTCCTTCCGAGATCCAAACTGACAGTCGAGCGGCTCAACTCTGAGAAGCGGCCAAAGTTGGCCCCTACGTCTAGCACGGTCCCGTGGACCCAACTCCGGACTGCAATGAGTTCGCCTCGGTAGAGGGGCTGTTGCGTTATGATTTCGTAGTTGCTGAAATCCGGCAAATCGTTCGAGGTTGGCGTCCCGATCGAACCTCGATGACCGGCCAAAACTTGAACTACCGTCCGTAGTCCTCCATCGCCGTCCCAGGCTACCTGGGACTCGGGCATCAATCTTTTCCACGAGCCAGGAAACGAGGGCCATCGGCTGACCGAAATCATTCAGACCAGAAAGGGCATTTGCAGGATGAATGGTGTCAGACTCCGTCCCCGGGACGTTTTCATGACGCAACCGCCCTCCTTGCGCTCCCTCCTCTCCGGCATCGCCCGGGTTGCCGACACTCTGGCGGGAATCGTAATCCTCGGTGTGGCTCTCGACCATCTCTTCGCGCTTCCCCTCCCCGGATGGGGAAGTTGGAGGTTGTGGGGCCTTGTGCCGCTTTCTCTGGGTGTATGGCTCGAGGCTTCCGCGACTCACGCGTTCTGGACTCATGGGCACGGGACTCCCAACCCCGAATCGCATCCCGCCAGATTGGTCGTGGAAGGCCCGTACTCCTGGTCTCGTCATCCCCTCTATTTGGCACGCCACCTGATGCTTTTCGGATCCGCCTGCATTTTGGCCTCACCGGCCACCGCCGTCCTGACGCTGCTCCTGTACTTGGTTGTTGAATTCGTCTTGATCCCGCGGGAGGAGGCCCGCCTGGCGGGCCGATTTGCCGCAGAGTACGAGGCGTACCGCCGGCGAGTATCCAAATGGGTGACGATCAGGCGCCACCAGGTGGTTAGCTCCTCTGGAAGGATTCCTCCCGAAACGTCGGATCCTCCAAAGACTCATTTTATCGGCCACAGGAAGAGGCGTTCCTGAGGAACAAATCGCAGTGAATTCTCCCGCGCTAACCGATGAGAGAACTTACGATCCCGAACGTGCTACGTAGATCGGAAATGAGGCCAGGTTCATCCCGAGAATCCTTCCCTCAATCCATCGGCTTACCCGAAACCTGAATCCGTAGTTGGGATCGTGTCGCCTTAAGTCGACAAAATACTCGTCCATGGTCGCTTCGAGGTCCTCCCGAACGAAGTGGCTGTACTGAGACAGGAGAGAATCGTTCCCCAAGTTTTGAATTCGTTTTCGAAAGTCCCCTGCAGCCCTGGAAGAGCTCGTCGCATCGGCGTGAACCGGGGAATTCATCAGGATGAAGGTACCATCCGGCCGCAAGACCCGCTTCGCCTCGGCCAGGGCATGACCGACGTTGGACATGTAGTGCAGCGAGGCGTTACAGATCGCAACATCCACGCAGGTCGATTGGATCGGCCATCGATCAAGCGTCCCGACCGCCCTCTCGAAGCGCAGCGATGAATCCTTGAAAGCCGACGCACCACCAAGTCCCACATCGTCGTCCCAAGAGGCGTCCGTGGCGAAGCACCGGAAGCCTGCCTCCGATAACCGATACGAGAGCCACCCATTGCCGGCTCCGATGTCGACGACCTTCCGCTCCTTCGCGGGGCCCAACACTTCCAAGAGTTTTCGGAAACTCACCGCCTTTTGTCTCCAAGCAGAATTTCCGACGAACGGCAGGGATGGGATGAGCTCCCGAGGTGCGGCCCATCTCGTTTTCTTCCAAGCTGCGGCAAAGGCCTGCGCCCTATCTACGACCTCCTCTTGCTCAGGACGAACGAGAATTACGAGGTCGCGAATGCGCCGGAAGGAGCGGCCTTCAGCCGGGCACGTCACGGCATCACCATCAAGAGAGAGGCGTGACAAGCAAACCGGGCATGCCCAGACGCTTAGATCCATCGACCAATCGACTCCGTCAGCGGCTGCACGGTGGCGGGTTTCGGTGTCTTGGACAAACGGCAAGAAAACAATCTGGTTATCGCACTCCGCTTCGCTGAGACGTTCTGGCCGAATGTTACATCACGCAATCGTGGTCCTCTCGATGCTAAGATCGCGATGAATCGTGTGCAGTATCCCTTTAGGAATAGGATCGGCTTTCATGGCGAGGATTGGCTCGGAGGCCGCCACAATCATCTCCCCAAACGTATCGATGTATATCGGTGTAATACCCTGCGTTCGTCCGGAAGTCACGATAGATGTGAAGGGCCTCCCCATCGGAGAGCATCAAGTTCAAACTGGTGAATCCACCGTATTTGGCAATGGCGACCTCCCGAGCGGACCGAACAGCCTCCGCTACGTCCCTGTGAGCGCTTCCCGGTAGCCCGTCCAGGATCAGCCCGAAAATCACCTGTGAATCGATTTTATCTGGAATTCCAGTGCTGCCCACGAGGGATCCGTTATGTTGGAATGCCCATGTCCGACCAGTCCGCTCCTCGACGAACGGATGTGCGAACTTCTCCTGGATGGTGCCCTCACCGCCCGCTCGTCGCAGGTGTCCGAGCACGATCATGGTGTTGCCCGGAGCTCGCTCGAGGTTAAGCTTTGCAATCTTCCAAGCTGAACCGTAGTACTTCAATGCGTCAGCGGCACAGCCGGCATCCCGGACATGGATTTTCAGCGATCCGTTCAGAAAGCAAGCGAGGCCCCAGCCATCCTTGTGCCCCCGCTCGTCCGGCACCCCAATGGGGCACATCCCCGTCTTGGCCAAGTCCGCGAACTCCTCGAAAAGATCGTAGTAGACGGGACCTCGGCTGACGACCCCCATCATGCGGCACATCCGGAGACGGAAGTAGCCAGGAATATTTGAACGTCTCCCGCTCCGGGAGAGCTAGAGCACGCCGAAGATGACGGTCGCCGCATTAGCGTAAACTCGGACGAAGCGCAGCGGTTGCCGATCAAAGCGTTGAATGTCGGAGGCAGCATCCACCGTTACGAACAGGAACTCGATGGAATGCCTCCGAAGGATGTCGTCCGAGGTGTATGCCGTCGGCTGATGGAGGACTGATGCGAGCTGCGGTGACTCGTCCAACGAGATGGTGGCTCGAAGAGTAACGTTTTGTCCCTCGAGGTTCCAGTGGAGGCCCGTCCCCAGATCGCCCGGCTTCCCTAGTGGCGTAGGTTCACCGTTGCGAAGGCGACCCTGCCAGAACTCGGGTCGGAGTCTAAGACGTAGGCCATCGACCCTGTTAGAAACCCTTGATCCAGGTGACTAAGGTCAAGCCGAGTCGACGGAGGAATTCGAATCGTCATCTCGAGACCATCCCAGGCGGACGCCGCCTCGAAGGTCATATCGAATTCCAGCGAGACGGTCCGCGACCCATAGTCATAGGTCATCGAGCGAGCGGCCCTAAATCCCGGGCCGGAATAGTTCCCCCTCACGAGGCCGACGTCCTTGGACAGGGACCGTTGGAAACCGGCCTCCGCGCCAAGGATCAGAGTGAATTGATCCGCAGGTGTGCGGGAATCGACGAGTCGAGGAACCGCAAGTCCAAGGAATTCGTGGTAGTCACCGAAGTAAGTCGCGTATACTTTGGGGCCTGCGGAGTCGTCAACTGGAAATGAATCGGCGACGCGCAGGACGCCGTCCTCGAAAACGGTTTCGCCCGCGAACAAGCGGTTCGCATCTCGCGCGTCGTCCCATTTGGATGCGAATGGTAGCAAGGGTGGATTGGCCTCGAAGATTGCCCTCCGATTCGCGTATCCCTCGAGCCACCACCCGGTCGCCATCGCCTTCCACGCATTGTTGAACGCGGGGGCACTGCCTGCATCAACGGCGAGGATAGCTTCGCCCGGCGTGTGGTCGCGAACCCAATCGAATGCGTCAAGCATCCCCGGTCGCATGAACTGATGGTAGTTCCCGATGCCGTCGAGTTGGCGTGCTTGCCCAGAAACGGGGAGGATGATCAGGGCGATCGCGAGGAGAAGGACGCATCCGACCTGGCCGATCCTTCGGGCACTATCCGCAAGCGGCCGGAGTCCCCCAGCGGCGACATCAGGGGAAAGCCAGGAGACCGCGAGGAAGGCCAAGGGAAAGGGGAGGAAGTACAAGGGCCGCACGGGATGCGAAGCGAGGATCGTGACGATGAGTAAGATTGGCGTCACCGCCAGCGCGATGGACATGGGCAAGACTGAGGTTGAGCGCCGGAGTCTCAGGACGGTCACGACCGCGAGGACCAGGAAGGCGAGCCACAATGCGGGTGTGCTCTGCCAGGCGTATGCAACGGCGCCGGAGAGGGCTGACACCGTGGCCGGCTCCCCCAACCCCGATTGAGCATCAGTAGTCACCAAGCTCAGGAAGTACGGGATGTACACGGTTGAAACGGCCGCGGCTGGCCCGATGATTCTGATGGCCGTCCACAGGCTTGCGAAACGATCGCGGGTCGTGACCGCCACCTGAAGAACGAGCCAAACGATGATTGTCGCTCCCACCACAAACGTCGTGAAGTGGTGCGTTGACGCCATGAGGAGCAAAACCGAAGTGGCGGCGATTTCCCTCTTATCCCACCGCCAGCCGGTCCGCGGATTATGCAATGATTCGTAAAACAGCCGGAAGAAGACGAGGCTGAAGGCAATCCCGAGGAGATTGGTCACGCCCCCGGATGTGATGAATTCGAGGTACGTCTGCCACTGGGCCACCACCGCCGAACCAGCGAGGGAAACCCAGCGAGGGACGAACCTGCTGAGGAGGAAGACCGCGCCTAGAAACAGAGAGACGAGTGAGGCGGGTCCAAGAAGCTGGAGCACGAGAATCCTGTTCAGAACGGTGGACAGCCCAAGGATTACCAGTGGGACGAACGGCGGATCAAACGGTCCCTCTCCACTTTGGTCGACACCCGCATACCAATTTGCCGCGATGAGATAGTGTCCGTAGTCCGGGCCTACGGTGTTGACGGAAAGGGCGACCGCCGCCCACCCAGCCCCCAATCCAAGCGCGATGAGGATCGCGAGTCCGAGGAAGACCTCCCTTCTCGCCAGGAGTTGCTCGACCCGGGCGGTCAGCTGATGTAGGAGGGCAATCTGCCGTCCCAGGAATCTCAAGGTAACTGGGAGGGAATAGCTGCGCGTATTAGAGTTTCGCCAGATTGGTTGTGCGAGACGACCGG
>VBLS01000134.1 GCA_005878635.1 Methanobacteriota archaeon
GATCAGATCGGGAAGGTCGCCGTCGTCGATCCAACGATGGGGCTGGTCTTCCAGTCCGCGTTCATCGGGTCCGCGGTCTTCGACGGGACCACGGCGACGATCGAGGGGACCGGATTCCTCGGGGACGCCTTCGGCCAGTTCCGGATCGTCATGCAGGACCTCGCGAACCCGGGCGTGGGCAAAGATACGTTCTCCATCGAACTTTCGACCGGGGTGACAATCTCCGGGACGATCACGTCGGGGGAAATCTCGATCTCCTAGACGATTCGAGGGAGACCAAGGCCGAAGCGTTATCAAGCCGAGCGCGCTCCCCGCCTCCGAGAAACCATGACCGCCGACCCGTTCGAGTCCTTCAAAGTGGCCCAGCGTGAGAACTGGAAGTCGTTCGCACCGCTCGCGATGACGACGACTCCGTCCGCCGCGAAGCTCGTCGCGTTCGCGGGCGTCCGGCCGGGACAGAACCTCCTCGACGCGGGCTGCGGCACCGGCGTCGTGGCGATCACCGCCCGACGAGCCGGGGCGCGCGTCACCGGCCTCGACCTGACGCCGGAACTCCTGGCGGTGGCCAAGGAGAACGCCGCGACCGCCGAGCTCGACGACATCACCTGGAAGCAAGGCGACGTGGAAGACCTGCCGTTTCGGGACGGCGAGTTCGACGTCGTCCTGAGCCAGTTCGCCCACATCTTCGCCCCGCGCCCCGAGGTCGCGATCGGCCAGATGCTGCGGGTCTTGAAACCCGGCGGCCGGATCGCGTTCAACACGTGGCCCCCGGAATTGATGATCGGCCGCATGTTCGCCCTGACCGCGAGCTATCTGCCTTCGCCGCCCGACCCGAAGCCGGCGCCCCCGCACCAATGGGGGGACCCGAACATCGTCCTGAAACGACTCGGGAATGCGGTGCGTGACGTCGCCTTCGATCGCTCGATGCAGATCACGCAGGCGCTCAGCCCGCAGCACTACCGTCGCATGATTGAACAGAGCGGCGGGCCCGTTGTCCGCCTGCTCCAATCCCTCAAGGAGGACCCGGCCCGCCTCGCTCAGTTCCGCCGGGAGTACGATGCACTCGTGGGACAATACTTCGACGGCAACGTCGTCCGCCAGGATTTCCTGATGACGCGGGCCACGAAAGTGTAGTTCCGCGCGCCCGGCGAGGCAACCATTGCCTCAGGGGACGACGGTGGCTCTCCGGATCGTGACCTTCGTGCGAGGGCGGTCGTCGCCGTCCCGGGGCGTCCTGCTAATCGCGTCGGCGACGTCCAGGCCGCCGACGACCCGGCCGAACACGGAATGCTTCGGATCGAGCCGGCGGTTGTCCACGACGTTGATGAAGAACTGGCTGCCGCCGGTGTTCGGGCCCGCATTCGCCATCGAGATCGTGCCGCGGACGTTCGCGTTTCCTGGCGGGAGTTCATCCTTGATCGTGTAACCGGGGCCCCCCATTCCGGTTCCTTCGGGATCTCCACCCTGGATCATGAAATTCGGGATCACGCGATGGAAGATCGTGCCGTTGTAGAACCCTTCCTCGACCAACTTCCGAAAGTTCCCCGCGGTGATCGGCATCTTTTCGTCGAAGAGCTCGATCTTCACGTCGCCCATCGTCGTCTGGAGCAGGACCGTTGTCATGCGCCCGCCATTCGCGACGCGTATGTAAAGGGTGGCCTTTCGAGGCCGATTCAGCTCCGACGCTCGAAGACGGTCTCCCCGAACCACACCAACGGTGGATGCGGCTGGATCCGCTGGGCCTTCTCGAGAAACGATTGGAATCGAGGATCCCCGTCGTGCTCCTCGTGGGCCTGGTGGTCCGCGGCAATCACGTGGAGGATGTAGTCCTGGACGGCGGGGCGACCTTCGCTCCCGCCCTGCACGCGCACAAGGCGGCACTCCAAAAAACGGCCGCGGCGGGTAAAGTCGTCCCAGATCGGGATCTCCTCGGCCTCGAACATGGCCTCGAATTCCCGCGTCTTGTCGCTCGCAATGTGCAAGACGATCTCAGTGGCCTCCGCGCGATCGGCGGGCTTGCCCCTCCCCTTCGCGGGCATGGCCGACGATGGGCATCCGAATTACTTAAGAGCCGAGAAGTCCGCGGACCGGAACGCGTATATGGCCGCCCCCGCCGTCCCCGGCGGGGCGGGGGCCATGGTATCCTTCGACGTGTCGAGTTTCAACTGGATTGCGATCGTGATGGCGGGTGTGAGCGCGTGGATCATCGGGGCGATTTGGTTTTCTCCGCCGGTCTTCGGACGGCGGTGGATGGCGGCCCTGGGATTGAAGCAGGAGCAACTCGGGAATCCCGCGCCGGGGTTCGTCGCGGCCCTGGTCATCTCGATCATCGGGGCCACGTTCCTCCGATGGGTGATCGGCGTCGCGGGCGCCACGTCCGTCGGGGACGGGATCGAGGTCGCCCTGATCATCTGGTTCGCCTTCATCCTGCTGCCGAGCGCGCCGGGTCTCCTGTTCACGAAACAATCCGGCACCGCGTTCGCCCTCACGCAAGTGCAGCATGCGATCGCGATGAGCGCGATGGGCATCGTCCTCACCGCGTACCGATAGGCCGGCGGACCGGGCACCACCGCGGCACCGCCGACACCACGGACACGACGGTTGTCGATATCGAGTCGTGAGCGAAATCGAACACCCACGGCCGGTATGGCGTCTTTCTCACGCTCATCGCCGTTTCCGGAACCTTAAAGGTCCCACGAGAAGTCCGGCGCGGGCCATGCGGCGACGTGTGACCGGCTTACCACTCTGGCTCGTCGTCGGAGTCGCCTCCGTCCCTCCGATCGCTTACACCTTGTTCGCGGTCGTCCACGCCCCCGTCGAGTTAGTCGTCCCGACCGCGGTGACGATGGAGGTCGTCTTCCTCACGCAGGCGGTCCAGCAGGCCCTAAGGCGCGCGGAGGTCCGACGCCACTTCGGATTCGCCTTGTGGGAACTCCACCAGGAGTTGTCCGAACACCTCGACAGCCTCGAGCGGCGCATCGTCCTCGTCCGCCAGGGCATCAACTCGGAGCCGAGCGCGGAGGCCTTGCGCACGTGGGCCTCCTCCGTCGACGCGTTCCCGGTGGACGCGTGGGAGCGGTTCCTTGCGATCGGCGGGCTCCACCGCCTCCTGGACAGCGCGCCCGACCAGGTGGCCTCCAACTTGTACCGGTATTACCACGGCGTCGCGAGCTTCAACAACGAGGCGGCGCTGCGGGAGCGGCTCCTCCAGAAACTGTTCAACGTGACCGGCCCGGCGACGACGGGCATCTTCAAGAACGTGAAGGGGAGCGACAAGCGGCTGGAAACCTGGCTCGACGAAGTCCCGTCCCGGCTCGCGGACGTGATGCGGGACCTCCAGTACGTGTTGGGGGAGCTCCGCCACATGCCCGGCGTTACCGTCTCCGGCGACGACGCGAAGAGGCTCGCCGCGATCAACCGACGAGAGACGGAGGCCTACAATCGATGGAAGGCGAAGCACCGCGATCATCTGGCCCCCGCGGAGCTTTCTGGATGGGAGTGGTCGTCCCAAGACGAGTCGGCCGACTGAAGCCGCTCAGGTACGGGGGCCATCCGGACGGTAAGCGATGACCTCGATCTCGACGAGGAACTCCGGACGGGCGAGCCGCGCCTCGATCGTGGAACGAGCGGGGAAATGCGGAGCGAAGATGGTGCGGTAGACCTCGTTCATCTCCTCGAACCCCCGGATGTCCGCGAGGAAGACGGTCGACTTCACCACGTCCTTGAGGCCGCACCCCGCCTTCTTCAGTTTCGCCTCGATGTTCGAGAGGACGACTTGGGTCTGGGCCTTGATGCCCGCGGGAACGGCTCCGGTGCGGGGATCGGAACCAACCTGGCCCGCGACGAAGACGAGAGGCCCCGCGACGACGAGGCCCGAGTACGGAGGCCCACCGGGTCCGGGAGGATCGATTCGTTCAATCATGGTTTCGGCGGCTACATCCGGTCGAGGAATAAACTCTCTCGCGATCCGAAGGCAAGACTTATTTGAGTTCAGTCGTTCGCGGTCCGAATCCGTCGGGAGGAGTCTCATGACGAACGCGAGGAAGCGACCGTCTCTGCCGGGGCCCGAATACCGAATCAAAGTTGCCTTCCGAGTTCCCCTCGACTATGCGTTCGCATGGTGCACGGACTACACGCCCGACGATGGGCGCCTCGAGGGCGAAAAGTATGCGCGACGGATCATCGAACGGTCTGCGCGTCGCGTCGTTTTCGAAGATCTCGAAGACACGAAGGAAGGGTGGCTCTGGAACCGCGATGTCGTCACCCTGCGTCCGCCGAATCAATGGCACATGGAAGGAATCGCGAGCCGTGCCGACGTCACCGCGGATTACGTCCTCTCGAAACTACCGAACGGCCGGACCCAACTCGATCTGCGATGGCGGCGCCGACCGCGGATGTCGGGACTGAAGCAGCCAACGAAGGCGCAACGGGAAGCCTCCGCGCTCGTCGCATGGAAGCGGTTCGGTACGGCCATGGAACGCGACTACCGACGAGGACGGGGACCGCGAAGCCATCGAAAGCGGTAGGATCCTGCACCGCTCCCTCGCGCTGGTTCTTCATCGTCTTCAATCCCCGTCGACAGCCATCTCGAACGGCTGCGAAAGAGCGAACCGAGCCCGTAGGCGGCCCGAATCACTTCCTCATCGGGCGCAACAGATTCTCCGCCCCGCCGGCCAGCTCGCGGACGATCTCCGCCACGGACAGGACGTCCTTCACGCCGTCCACGGACTCCCCGGCGAAGAACGACATCGCGTCGATCGTCCCGTAACTCGCCTTCGTGACGCCGGTGCTTTGAAATCGCCGCACGGGAACCCGCTCGTCCGGAGCCCAGGGACGGATCCGCTCGCCCACGACATCTCCG
>VBLS01000135.1 GCA_005878635.1 Methanobacteriota archaeon
CTTTCGCCTCCGCGGCGATGAGCCTCTGCACGTAACGGGGGTGGGCCTCCGACTCCGCCGCGGCGGCGAACCGTGTGCCGACGCGGACCGCGGAGGCGCCCGTGGCCAGGACGGCGGCCATGGCCCTCCCGGTGCCGATGCCGCCTGCCGCGACGACGGGCACGCGGACCGAATCGAGCACCTGCCCGAGCAACGCAAGCAGGCCGATCTTGCCCCGCACGTGACCGCCCGCCTCCGTCCCTTGGGCGACGATGAGATCGCAACCGACGCGTTCGGCGGCTTTCGCCTCGTCGCGCGAGCCGACCTGCCACGACACGAGGGCGCCTCCTCCATGGACGGCATCCACGAGCGCGGGGTCCGGGTCCCCGTAGAAGAAATCGACCACGCGGGCCCGCGAGGCGGCCGCTTCGACGACTCCCGCGAACTCCGGGTCGACTTTCCCGGTCGCGTCGTCGACGAGGCCCGGGACGAGGAAGTTCGCGCCGAACACGCCGGACGTCAGCTTCCGCATCTCGTCGAGCGACTTCTCCACG
>VBLS01000136.1 GCA_005878635.1 Methanobacteriota archaeon
CGACCGCGCGATGGACACGGGCCCGATGGCCACGTGAACTCCCAGGCGACGCAGGCGGCCCTCCAATTCGAGGGCATCCCTCGGAGGCATGACGAGGACGCTCTGCCCGATCCAGACGACGCCGGGACGGTGAATGAACCCCTTCTCCCGGTACGGCCGCCGCTCTCGCCCTTCCGAGATCCGCTGCCGCCCGAAGATGATTTGACAGACCCTCGCCGCCGTGGCCCGAGCGGACCCCGAGACGTCATACGAGAGCAGGACCCGCTCTCCCTCGTATCCTTCGATCGTCATCGCCACCGGATGGAAGTAGCTATATTATAGCTTTTCCATGGGAGCCGCGAAACTACTCGGAGCTGGTTAACATGTTAAGCCGGCGGCCGAGAAAGGGTTATGGAGCGCCGCGGTCTAGGTGCCCTGCGATGGGCAAGGCGTGGGTGAAGGCCCGCCGCCACGACCGGTTCTATCGGGCCGCGAAGCGACAGTCGTATCGGAGTCGCGCCGCGATCAAGCTGTCCCAGATCGGGCGCCGATACAGTCTGTTCCGAGAAGGGGATGTCGTCGTGGACCTCGGAGCCGCTCCGGGCGGATGGTCCCAAGTCGCGGGGGAGTGCGTCGGTCCGAAGGGGCGCGTCATCGCGGTGGACCAAGTCACCCTTTCGCCCCTGGAGGGCGTCGAAGTGGTCCGCGGGGATTTCACGCGTTCCGAGATCCAGGCCCGGGTGTTCGAGCTTCTTCGTCATCCCGCGGACGTCGTGATCAGCGACCTGTCGCCGAAGCTCACGGGGCATCGATCGGTGGACGTCGCCCGATCGTTCGAGCTCGCCGAGGCCGGCCTCTCGTTCGCGGTCCGGGCGCTCCGGCCGGGAGGTCACTTCCTCGTGAAGGTCTTCCAGGGCGACGGATACCGCGAGTTTCTCCGGCGGGTCTCCGAGCACTTCGAACACGTCAAGGGCGTGAAGCCGTCTTCGTCCACGCCGTCGAGCCCTGAGATCTACGTGCTCGCCCAGGGCCGCTTGTAGCCCTCGCACCGGTGGGCGCGCGAGGGCCTCCACCAAGCCGCCAGCGACTCTTGTTTACGTCGCTGTCGTAGCCCGGGCCCCGACGCCGCGGGAGATCGACCGCGCTTTCTCGAGGCACCGCTGCGCCTCCTCCTGCGCCCCGAGCCGGGCGAGGACCTCGCCGCGGTTGAGCCACGCCGCGACGTAGGTGGGACGGAAGCTCGTCGCCTTCTCGTGGCAGCGGTTCGCCTCCTCGAACTGATTCATCCGTGCGAGGACCACGCCCTTGTTGTTCCACGCGATCGCGTACTTCGGGCGGATGCGGAGCGCCTTATCGTAGCATTCGAGGGCCTTGCCGAACTCCGCCTTCTTGCAGTACACGGTCCCCAAGTTGCACCAGGCGACCTCGTTTTCCGGATCCAGCCGGATCGCGTTCTCGTGGCACCGCAGGGCGTCGTTGAGCCGCCCGAGGTATTTCATCGCGACCCCGCGGGAGGTCCACGCGTAGGAGGGCCGCCGCACCATCCGGATCGCGCGTTCGTAGTGGACGAGGGCCTCCTGATGCCGGCCGAGCTTCACGAGGCGGTCGCCCAGCGCGACCTCGCTGTTGGAGAGATGGTACAGGACGATCGCCGAGGCCATCCCGGCCGCGGCGATCCCGACGAAGATGATCGCGGTCCACGGACGCGTGGGATCGAAGATGTTCTGGTACATGCGGAACCCGACGAAGGTCGCCACGAGCGCAGCGACGGATCCGAACGTCACCGCGTCGAACATCCGCCCGGAGATGCCGAGGAGCTTGCCGCCCTCCGTGTCCGCCGGACTCGCCGCCACGGGGACGCGGGCGACGTCCGCGAGGACTTCCGGGACGACCTCGGGGACCTCCGCGACCGTCGACGTGGTCGAGACCTCGGCCGCTTCGTCCCCCTTCGCGGGTTGGATCTCGACCAGGAGGGAGTCGAACAGCTTCTCGGCCACTTCCTCGTCGACGTCCGGCGCATCGTCCGGGACCGTCTCCGGTTCGGCTTGCACCGGAGCCGATTTCGAGAGATCCATCAGGTCCTCGAGGAGGGCGTCCACCTTCGTGGTGGAGGAGGCTTCGCTCAGGGCATACCCGCAGGCCCCGCAGAACGGCGCGTCCGCGGGATTGGGGGCGCCGCAGACGGGGCAAGGGCTCCCTAGCTCATCGCTCATCGTGAATGGGTCGCACCCGGACCACGAGCCGATAAACGTATCGACTTGGGTTCCCCCGGTGAGAGCCTTCTTTCTGCCGCGGCCTAGTCCCAGAACCGTTTCGTCCTCGCGTACGTGACCTCGGCCGCGAGCAGGTCCCGCAGGAAGTCCTCCTCGGTCTCATGGTAGCCGCGAAGGATCCGGGCGGCGGTGTCCTCTCCGACCCCGCGGGCCATGAGGGCCACGACCGCCTTCTTGCCGTGGGCCATCACCAGGCTCGCGTTCGTGAAGAGCCGCTTCGCCTTGGCCCGGCTCTCCTTGTCCGCGCCGCCGAAGTCGAGCTTCGCGATCTTGTCCTTCTCGTACGGGGCCACGACGGCCACCATGAGCGCGTCGCAATTGGGGCATCGGATCTTCGCCGGCAGGTCGCGCACGGTCTCGCGCCAGGTCCGCTTGCAGTTCAAGCACAGCAAGGTCACGGTCTCCTTCTCCAGGCGCGCCTTGACGGCGAGGAGCGTCGCGTGGTCCGCTTTCGACGGGGTGACGAGCAGGCGCCCACCTTCGAGCCCGGCCCGACCGACGGGCGTCATGCGCGTGACGACGACCTCGATCTCGCCCGATCGGATCTTCCGGAGGACCTCGATCGTCCGCGGGATGTCCATCCGCTCCCAGAACACCTTGTCGAGGACTTCCTCGAAGAGCGGCGTGTTCTCGAACGCCTTCAGGAGTCGGGGGATCGAGACGCTCTCCCATTCGACGTCCCGCCGCAGGGCGCCGAACTTCTTCGCGACGTAGACGAAGGCCCAGCGCAAGAACGCGGAGTTCTTCAGGATCACGCGCAAGAGCGGTTCGAGCGCATCGGGATCCTCGGGCCGCAGGATCTCGACGATCTGAGCCGGGTTCACGGATCGCGGGACCTCGAGCACGATCCGGTAGGGGTCCGTCTGCACGCCGACGCTCTGGCCGAACCGCGCGCTCACGAGGGAGGAAATCAATTGGGCGAGGGTCTCGTTGACCTTGGAGCCGAGGCACGCGTTCACGATCAGCACGTCCCGCGCCGCCTCGATCGTGATCCGCCGGTCCGTCGCGAGGGGCGCGTCGCCGACGGACGCGAGGTACTCGAGGAACTTCGCGGCCCCGCGGTCGTTGACCGGGTAGGCGGCGAGGTCCCGCTCCCGCCGGAGGCGGCCGACCTCCTGGGCCACCGCGAAGGGGACGGGGATGTCTTCTCCGACCCAGGAGGGGACGTCGCCGATCTCCCGGACCGGCTCCACCAGGATGTGGTCCTCCTTGAAATCGACGAAGCGCCACGCGGTCCCCCGCATGATGAAGCTCTCGCCGAGCTTCGCGTTCTCCGCGACGAACCACTCGTCCAACGTGCCGATCGCCCGGCGCGAGGAGATGTCGACGACCCGGTACGTCTTGACGTCCGGGATCATGGAGATGTTCTCGAAGAAGTACGGGAGGGAGTTCGAGCTCCGCCCGAGGCGCCCGTCCCGCGACCAGAGCATCCGGATGTCCGCGAGCTGCGCGACGACCTCGTCGAAGTCCGCCCGCTTCAACTCGCGGAAGGGCCAACTGCGGCGGACGGTCGCGTAGGCCTCGTCGAGGGAGGCGAACCGCTCCGAGACGGCGATTGCGACGAGCTGGTTCGCGAGGACGGACCGGTTGTCCTTCCGCACGACGAGGTCCTCGATCTCCTCCGAGAGCGCGCGGCGCGCGATCGCACATGCCTCCGCGACGTCGTCCTCGTGCGTCGCCAAGATGACGCCGTCGGAGACCTCGCCGACGCCATGGCCGGACCTCCCGATCCGCTGGACGAGCCTCGACACCTCCCGCGGCGAGTTGTACTGCAACACGAAATCCGCGCTCCCCACGTCGATGCCGAGTTCCAAGGACGACGTGCACACGAGGGCGCGGAGCCGGCTCGCCTTGAACTCGTCCTCCATCTGCACGCGCACGTCCTTCGACAGGCTCCCGTGGTGGACGCCGATCCCGGGATCCTGGTACCAGGCCGTGAGCCGCGAGGAGAGGAACTCCGCCGTGTCCCTCGTGTTGACGAAGAACAGGGTGGCCTGGTGCTCCTTGATGAGCTCGTAGCAGCGCCGGAGGGCCGTCGCTTGGCCGGGCTGGACCCGAAGCCGTTCCGCGATCTCCGAATCCTCCTTGACCGGGTTCGGCATTTCGACGCGGATCCGCATGCCCTTCGGCATCCGGACCCGGATGATTTCGACGGGACGATCGACGCCCGCGAGGAATGCCCCGACCTCGTCCGGCGTCCCGACGGTCGCGGACAAGCCGATCCGCTGGAACTCCCGGCCGGTCAGGTCGCGCAGTCGCTCGAGGCCAACCGCGAGCTGGGCCCCCCGTTCGTCGGAGGCGAGCTCGTGGATCTCGTCGATCACGACCCAACGGACGGACTTCAGATGCTCCCGCAGCCGGCGGCCGGTGAACAGGATCTGGAACGTCTCCGGCGTCGTGATGAGCACGTCCGGCGGGTGGCGGGTGATCGCGGCCCTCTCTTGCGGCGTCGTGTCTCCATGTCGGACGGCGACACGGACCCCGAGGCGCTCCGCGAAGAAGGTCATCCGGCGGAGCATGTCGCGGTTGAGGGCCCGCAGCGGCGTGATGTACAGGACGCTCGTCGGCTCCGGCTTCTCCCGGATCAGGTGCTGGAGGAGCGGCAGGAACGCCGCCTCCGTCTTCCCGATGCCGGTCGGGGCCACCAGGAGGACGTTCGCCCCCGCCAAGATCCGGGGGATCGCCTGGACCTGAGGCTCCGTGAATTCGTCGATCCCCAGGGCCTTGACCGCGTCGAGGATGGGGGATCGAGGCCGAGGGACTCCATGGCGGTCGCTTGAAGGGCTCCTCGGACTAAAAGTTGCTCCCCGACATACGACGCGTTCGCTCGGACGGCGTCGGTGGAAAAAAATTATCAGGGTGGATAACCGGGGCGCTGGGGTCTTACCGCGGACCTGGCAAGGGGACGACTCGAGGTTCGAGTGTGAGCCGTCGCCTGCCACCCTCACCGTTAGGGGTGACGTTCGTCCTGCTCTTGGCGGCCACCGCCCTCGTCCCGTTCTTGGGTCCGCCCGCCGCCGCGTTCGGAGAACGGCCGTTCGATTCGAACACGGTAATCAGCGGCACGAACAACTTGCTAGTCTACTCGTCCCAAAGCGTCGCGCAGTCGTTCCTCGCATCCGCATCCTATCGACTCACCGAGGTTACCTTGCGGCTGCGGCTGCGGAACACAGGCGATACGACCCGTGGCATCACAATCTCGATCCGGACGGACGCCGGTGGGAATCCCGGCTCGTCGAGCCTGACCAGTCGGTCCTTCGTCCTCGGGAACAACGACCTGACGAACGCCCAGGTCTCGTTCTCGACCCAGCCGCAGTTGACTGCCGGCGTGGAGTATTGGATTGTCGCAGCCTCGTCGAGCTCCGTGATCAACGCTTACGAGTGGCATCACAGTAACGCGGACACATACGCCAATGGCCAGGCCAAAACAGGCGTTAGCAGCTCTTGGTTCCCCGCCTCAACGGACATGTATTTCGTCACCACCGGCCGTGAGATGGCGGCCAACCTGACGACCACCCTTCTCGCCATCAACCCAAGCCCGTCGCCAGGAAGATCAGCCACATTCCGCCTGTACCTCAACAACACGGGTGACACTACAGCAACGACGGCCTGGGTCAATGACACACAAGCCCCGGGCCTCCCCTACATCTCGGATTCTGGCGCGAGCGCGGGCTCCACGAGTCCTTGGCCGTCCTTCACGTTCCCCAACATCGGAAACGGCGCCCGGTGGTTCGACGTCATCGCGAAGGTCCCGATTGGAACGGAACCGGGGACGGTCCTGACGAAGGCCCTGACGCTCGCCTACGTCGATGGGACGGGAAGCGTCGTGACCCGGTCCCCCGCTCAGGCATCGATCCTGGTCGGGGTCCAGGCGAAGCAGCTCTATCTCGATCCCGCGAGCGTGGGTCCGTCGAGACGCCTCGACCCCGCAAGGCCGACCGGAGGGTCCGGCAGCATGTTCAGCGAAACCCTACCGAAGGACGGTAGCGGACACGACTACGATTTGGATCCGGTCCTCGCCCGATCGTTCCACGCGCTGGACAGTCGCGCGACCCTCTTCCTCGACTCCGCGACGCACGACGTCCGGACGCTTCGCTTCAATCTCACCGTCTCCGACTGGAACGGGGTCACGTTGACGCCCATCGCCTCCGTCGAACAAGCCGTGACGACGAACGCGTTCAACGACTACCAACCGTTCGCCTTCCCCTTCCCGTCCTTCAACCACACGTTCCCCGTCTCGGGGCGAATCCGGCTGACCGTCCGCAACCTGGCCTCCAGCCCCACCGATGCGTTGCTCGCAATGAACGCCACCTTCGCCGCCTCCGTCCTCGAATTGGACACGACCACGTACGTGCGGATCGACCAGATCGACATGCGCGATGCCATCGGCTCCGCGACCGTCTGGTCTCCCAAGGACACCCTCGTCGCGCAGGCGAACGTCTCGGATCCATTCGGGAGCTCCGAGATCTCGGGTGCTTGGATCAACCTCACATCCCCTTCCGGCTCGTTGATCGTCAACTACACCGCGATGGCCCTCTTCGCGACGGACCCGGCCTCCCCGTCTGCCTGGAAGGTGTTCCGCTTCACCCTCCCACCGTCGCTGCAGCAGGGCACCTATCATGCGACGGTCACCGCGGTGGAGTCGAACGGTGTGCTCGATGTCGGCGAGTCGTCCGCGCTCGTCCGAGCCCCGGCCTTTTCGATCGCCAAGACCGCGACCCGGTCGAACGTCCGGGGCGGGGACTCCTTTTCCTACGACCTCTGGTTCAACAACACCGGCTCCGGTTCGGCGGGTCGCCTGTGGATCAACGACAGCCTTCCGAGCGAGCTCACGTTCCTGAGTTCTTCGGACCCGGGCGCGATGACCGGCAGCTACAACTGGACCTGGACTCTGCTCGGATACGGGAACTACCGGCTCACCCTCGACGTCCAGGTGAAGACGGCGGTCCCGCCCGTCCCGTACTTCCGAAACTTCGCGTTCCTGAACTACACGGATGAGAAGGGTTTCTCCTGGCCCATGAGGACCGCGTTCGCCGACGTCGCCCTGAGCGGACCGGTGATCAGCCTCACCAAGTCCTCCGTCAAGACCCAACTCCATTCGCGCGAATCGATCGTCTATCAGATCACGATGCAGAATACGGGAGACACCGCTCAGACCCTCTGGGTGAACGATACCTTGCCCGCCGGGCTATCGTACGTCGCCGATACGGCGACGAGCCTCGGAGGCGTCCGCCTGATTTGTTCGACCCTCTGTTTCCGATTCACCACAATGCAGGGTTCGCAATCCTGGTCCTTCACCATCACCGCGGTCGCCGCGCCGGACCTCGTCCGCGGGACGATCCTCACGAACACGGTGTCCCTGAACTATACGAACGCGAACGGATTCCTCCTCCCTCCGAAAATCACCACATGGCCGGTCCTCGTCAGCGCTCCGGACATCCGGTCGGCCGCGATCGCCGTCGCGCGCACGCGGGTCACTCCGGCGGACATCCTCGCGGCCACGGTGACCTTCGCCAACATAGGGACCGAGGCAGCCGCCGACGCATGGGTCAACCTGACCTTGTCCTCCAACCTGATCTTCGTCAACGCGAGCCTCGTCGCGTATTATGACGGCGATGAGGTCCATTTTACTCTGGCCGGTGTGCCGCTCGGCTCAACGACGATCTTCCTCAATGCATCCGTCGATTCCGCGGTGGGCGACCACGCCCTCATGAGGATCAATGGCACGCTCGGTTACACGGATGCGTACCGCAACGAGATGCCGCGGATCCTGATCGCGTCCGGCCTGGTCGAGGCCTCGGTGCCAAAGATCACCCTCCGAGTGAGCCCGCCCACGCTGTTGGTCGAGGCGGACGCGGTGGTTTTTTACAATATCTATCTCGTTAACACAGGGAGCGGAGTGGCAGGCGATGTCAATCTTTCTTTGCCGCTCCCTGCCAGCTTTTTGTACGTCATGGACACGGCGGGGATCTCCGGCGGAACCCGCAACCTCCTCGGATCCATCTACACATGGAACTGGACCGACGTCGGACCCGGCTCGAGGTCCTTCACGCTCGAGATGAAGGCCAAGTCGACGGTGCTGAACGGCACCCGCGCGATCCTCAAATTCCATGCAGACTACCGCGATCTGAACGGCAACTTCCGATCGAACGAGACGTCCGCGGTCGCCAACTTCGGCGCCTCCCAGATCGTGCTGACCCTGCCCTCTCCTACCGCGGACGCGCACGCCGGTGACACGAGGACGTATGTCCTGACGATCCGGAACGTGGGAGGCTTCGTCGCACACAACCTCTGGCTCGTCTTCACGAACGACTCCCACTTCGACATCGTGAGCTCCAACTCGTCCGTCCGCGCGTTCCCTCAGGGCGACCAGCAGCTGAATTGGTCCTTCACGGACGTCCAACCGGGGGAGTCGCTCGCCGTGCGGATCGACCTCCGGGTGCGAGACGGCACGCCGATCGGGATCGTCCTTCCGATCGTGTTCGAGGCCGAATACACGAACAGCGTGGACACCGTCATCGGGTACGCCCGCGTCGACGCGACCGTGCGGGTCCTCACGGATCCCGTGGCGTACGTGTGGATCGGGCTCGCCGTGGCCGGGTTGGGATCCTTGATCTTCTTCGTCGTCTACCGCCGCTGGGGGACCCTGATCGAGGAGGTCTTCCTCGTCTACCGCGATGGTGTGCTCCTGTACCACCTCTCCCGGAGCCTCTCCCAAGACAAGGACGAGGACGTGCTGAGCGGCATGCTCACCGCCGTCACGGAGTTCGTCCGCGATGCGTTCGTCTACGGCGAGCACCGCGAGCTTCACCAGCTCGACTTCGGCGACTACCGGATCATGATCGAACGCGGACGAAACCTCTACCTCGCGGTCGTGTACGCCGGCAAAGGCGCCTCCGTCATCCGGAAGAAGGTCCGCTGGGTCCTGGACCACATCGAGGCCGCGTACGGCAGCGTGCTCGAGAAGTGGGACGGAGACATGGACAAAGTTGCGGGCGCCCGCGACTTGATCCGCGAGTACCTCCTGAAGACCAGCCGAAAATCCTTCCGCGGCCTGCCCGGCCTCCCGTGAGCGGCGGTCGTCGATGGGCCCGGCCGGAATTTCCGGCCCCGCGGGGCCGCGGGGCCTTTTGAACCGACGACCATCTGGTTATGAGCCAGACGCTCCACCGGACTAAGCTACGGGCCCTCGTCCGCGAACCCCCCGACGTTACTTAAGGAGTGTGTCCGGCGCAGACGCTCGACGTCGTCACCTTCGACGGCGGCGCGTTTATGAAGGCATGGCCCGGTCTCCCTCGAGATGGCGGAGGAGGCCCCGGACCGGCTCCTGTTGTTGGAACTCGCGAGGGAATCGTTCCGTCAACAGGTTGCCAAGCGCGTTCGCCCGCTCGCTCGATCCTTCGTCGAGCGTTGGATGAATTGCGAGCTGTGGCTGTACCCGTCCGTCGTCCAGAGGCACGGCAACGAGCTCCATTCCTACAAGGCCGTCGTCCTCGAGACGCTTCGAAAGACGAGCCTCGACGAGATGCTCTCGATCTGCCGAGCCACGAGGCCGGATCTCTCGGACCTGTGGGCGAAGGCCGCCGCCCGGACGAAACTCCAGAAGGAAATTGAAAAGGCGATCGAGGCCGTCGAGGCGGCCTGACGCCGTCGATTCGGTCGCGGCGATCCCTGCGGACGGCGAACGAGCATGGTTGCGTCACGGGGGGAACGGACCGTGGAAAAGTCGACCGCCCCAAATCTCGAGAAACAGGACGGCGCCCGGTCCGGGCTTCATCGAGTCATCACCTTGCGGCACGCCGTCGCCCTCTACGTCAGTTCCCTCCTCGGATCGGGCATCTTCGTCATCCCTGGACTCGCGGCTCGAATCGCCGGCCCGGCGTCCATCCTTTCGTGGATCATCCTCTCGATCGCGAGCTATCCGTTCGCCTACACCTTCGCGAAGCTCTCGGCTAGGCGACCGGAGT
>VBLS01000137.1 GCA_005878635.1 Methanobacteriota archaeon
CGATCCGATTATCGACGACCTTTGCGGTCGCGTAAGCGACGTGCAGTCGGTCCTCCCGGTCAATGGCGATCGAGCCGTGGAATACGAAGTCCGTCTCCGGCAGGACGTACTCGGCCCATTGTCCTCCCGCCGTCGTGTAATAGCGGAGCCGCCCCCAGGGGACAAAGATGTGTGCCTGCCCGCGGGAATCGACCACGATGGATGGCGCGCCTCCTTTCCCGGCCCCAAACGGATGAGTCGACCAGATGCCCACGGTCGCCAATCCGCCCAACGTCGTGGACATCACGATCGCGGTGAGCAGCGCAAGGACCGCAAACGGGCGGGCACGAAGGCTTCTCAAAATCGAGCCTGGTCCGGTCGTTGCGCGAATGGGCGAAACCTCCTGCCGCGGCAACAAAGGGCAGCGGCCATGAAGAACCTTCGGCGTCATTCCTGTTCCGCCTGCCGACGTGGATTTCTGCCCTCGAGGGAAAGGATTTATCAAGGCGGCAGTATCGCTCGTATTGCGCCGCGGTAACTCAGTTTGGGAGAGTGCGAGACTGAAGATCTCGAAGTCGCCGGTTCGAGCCCGGCCCGCGGCATGATTTCTTACGGATCGGCGTGCGGCGCCGGGATCTATCGGCCCGCCCGTTGCAAGGCGATCAGGGCCGTCGCGGTGATCCATCGACTCGGGCGGCCGGGCACTTCGAGGCCGAACGGGTAGAAGGGCCCCCGGATTTGGTAGTTCGGGTCCTCCGTGTCCGGGTGGAGGGCGTCGAGATTCCATGTCCCGTCCCGGTTCCGCTTTCCCTCCAGTCGGCCGAGCGGCGAGCGCATGCGAGGATCGTCGCCGTATCCCAGCGCCGTTAGCATGTCGACGCCGACCAAGAGATCGTAGTAGTAGTGGACGGGGTAGTGCAGTCGCATCCACGGTGCATACGGCGTTCGCCCTTCGCGAAGAAGGCCGCGTTCGAGGTAGAACTCCGCCCCCCGTTCGATGGCCCGATGCATCGCGGCCGAACGCTTCGCCTCCGGAATCGCGGCGAAGCCCGCTAAGGCCTCCCAGCCGTCCAGGGTCCCCGTTCGGGACCGGAAGCAGTGCCAACCGCCGTCGGATTTCTGATGACGCAAGAGCCAATCGATCGAGGATTGCACCGACGCATCGTTGAGGGATCCGAATCGGGTGAGCATTCGGACGGCGTTGCCGGTGAAACAAACCTCGCTCTTCCGACCGCCCAGATCCCCCGCCGGACCACCAAACCGTCGGAGGAACAGCTTCACTGCTTTGGCGATCCGCGGGTGAGTCCCACGGACTCCCAGGTCGGAGAGGACGAGGAGCCGCCAGTTCGTCGCGACGTACTTCGGCCGGTACAGCTCGCCCGCGGAGTTGCCGGCGGTGTCCCATTGACCCGCGGGGTGCTGGAGTTGGAGGATCTTCGCGCCCCATCCTTCCAGGCCGATCTGCTTCTTCGCGGAGAGGACCTCGGGATCGTCGGACGGCCGGTCGAGTAATTCTCGGAGGACGCGACATCGAAGGCTCGGATCCGCGTCGTCGCTCAAGAGCCAGTTCCGCAGGCGGCGGGAAATCGTCAACGGGGACGGGAGCGGACGTCCGATATTTATCCTGGGACGCTGCCGGCACCCGACCGGGTGGGGAGGCTCGCAAGCTTTTTACTGCGGGACCCGTTCGTCGCGCGTCCCGCCTTAGCTCAGCCTGGTCAGAGCGGGTGACTGTAGAGTGCTCCCGCATGCGCATGTGTGCGGTGCCCGCTGCCATCATCAGGCCGCCGGTTCAAATCCGGCAGGCGGGATCTCCCTTTCCGATCTGCTGGCAGAGCGCTTTCGCGAATCCCAGGTATAGGTTCATATACTATATGGAGTCATACCTATCACCGATGCGCGCACCCGCCATGCCCCCGAAGCTCGAACATAAGGGGCCAACTCTGGAAACGCTTCACATGGTGGAGTCTGTACTTCGGAAGTTCGACGAACCGCTCAGCCTCAACCGGGTCAAGGGCCTCCTGCCGCGGAAGATGATGCATCCCGCTCTCAGGCAGGCCATTGACCACTACAAGCGCCTTGGGTGCGTCGCCGAAGGTTCGAAAGGCGTCATGTGGACACTGAACGTCGAGCCCGAGTTCTGGAAGGTCGTGGAGACGTGGGAGGGCCGTTGACCTGGCTCGCTTCACCGCTGGCGAGGTCAGAATGGGACCTCGTGCGCGTTCCGCCGAAGCGGAGCTTCAGCCGAAACAACGGAAGAAGCTCCAGTGGTGGATCGCGCGGCTGAAGGAAGACGTTTTCGCGGGAGACCAAATTCCGAAGGATCGGATTCCGCCTCAACTCTCGACGCGTAGCGGCCTTCCCGCCACTCTCACGAATGCCTGGCGCTTCGAGCTGCCGCTCGCGTACCGAGGCGTCTACACCGTCCAGTCCGCTCCGGGTGTTGGCACCATGGTCCTGATCCTCGAGGTTCTTTCCCACAGGGAATACGATCGACTGTTCGGGTATCGATAGGCTTGGCGCGTGAGTCTGTGACTTCGGTTCACGGGCAGTCTCAAATACCCGAGGACGCCCCTGACGAGGCCAGTCTGGCCTTGCGAAGCAGGCGGGACTCTCCTGTCCACGTCCCACCGAACGGGCCGAATCGTGGACCTTCATTAGACACCGATGCAATCGCCCGGAGCGGTGGTGCTGTGGACAAGAAGGCGAAGAAGAAAGTCCTCCAGATGATCCCGTACGGCGCGTACGTCGTCGGAACGAAGACCCCCGAAGGGACGGACCACCTGATGTTCGGGACGTGGTTAATGCAGACCTCGTTTAAGCCGGCGCTCGTCGCCTTTGCGTTGTCCGAGGACAGCCGCACCTTGGCCAACGTCCGCCGATCGAAGCGATTCGCGGTCTCGTTCCTCGCGAGCGGCATGAAGGGGGTTGCCGAGAGCATCGTGGACGGTTCGTTCGCGAAGGTGAAGACGGAGCGCACTCCGTCAGGCCTCCCGGTCGTGGCCGGCGGCGCGGGATGGATCGATTGCCAGGTGCTCGACATCCTCGACAAGGGGGACCACCGCATCGGCTTGGCCGAGGTCGTCGACGTCGGGAGCGGGCCGGGCAAGCTCATGCCCCTCGACGAACTCAAGTGGCACTACGGAGGCTAGCCCTTCTCGCCGCTCCTCCAAAGGGACGACGCCAGCTTCAAGAACGCATCCTGCTTCGGAGCGCTCATGCCGGGTTTCCCGAACATCGTCCGGAATCTTCCGGAGGCCGACGCGCCGTTCCGAGACATCACCCTGTGGCTGCTCCGCGGGTCGACCGCCTCCTTGATCTTCGTCGAAGCGCAGAAAGACTCCGAGGTCCCGAGCCACTCCCATGGAGCGCAATGGGGGTTCGTCGTGGCGGGTGAGATGACCCTGACGATCGGAGACAAGACGCGGACCTACCGGCCCGGCGAGGAGTACTTCATCCCCGCGGGCGTGCCGCATGCGGCGAAACTGAAGGCCGGCGTCCGCGTGATCGATTTCTTCGATGATCCGAATCGATACCGACCCAAAGCGCGTTGATGGATCGGGGCTAGAATAGCGGCAACTGGGACCGCGCGATCTGCGCGCTGACGGAGTCGATGTAGTCTCGCATCCGAGCGAGGATCGTCCGTGCGCGGATGACGCCCAGGACCTTGGCGTTCTTCACGACGAGGACCCGACGCGTCCCGTCTTTCGCCATGAGCCGTGCGACGCGGTCGATCCCTTCGTTCGGATCGACGGACACGAGCGCGGACGTCATGATCTCGCCGAGGTGGACGTGCGCGGGATCGCGGGCTTGTGCGACGACTTTCGCGAGCACGTCCCACTCCGTCACGATTCCCACGGGCCCCTTGTCCGGAGCCGTCACGACCGCGAAACCCTGGTGTCGCGTCGCCATCGCCTTCGCGGCCTGGAGGACGGAGGTGTCCGGCGGCAGGGAAAGGAAGTCGGTCTCGACGATGTCCTTTGCGTAGAGGACCATGGACACCAGCGAATGGGGATGGAGCGTCTTAGCCTTGCCGCCTTCGAAGGAACAGACGCGGGACTCTTTCACGGCGCCGGAGATCAAGGTCGCCCGCATTTGTCAATTCGGGTGCGTGACCAAATCTATTAATACGGTTCGGGGCCTTGATTGACGTCAGACAAAGGTCCGACTTGACCTTGCTGGGATGGGCATGGGATTACTTCGATGGCTCCTCTGGCCGCGGCGCCCGAAATACGAGGAGGACGAGCCGCCGAGGAGGAGGTCGCGGAGCCAACCCCGACGACGGCCACAGTCCCATCGTCCCGGCGTCTATCGGATCGAGGTCGACGGCGAGGCCGGACGGTTTCACGGGGATGGCGCCCCGTTTTCGTTCTGGTCCTCTTCCCGGATCATCCTGATCCTCTCCTTCCTGCTCTGGTGGATCCCGCCGGCCGGCCCCATGATCGCCGGCTACGTCGGCGGCCGCCGCGCGGGCTCGCCGATCAAGGCGGTCATCGCCGCCCTGATGCCGGTCTTCGCGATCTACATCGCGAACGTCACGTACGCGCACAACTTCGCGTCCCATCCGGCCGACTTCGTGGCCCAGCTGCCGATGGCGGTGGGCGATGCGGCCGCGAGCATCCTGCCGTTCCTGATCCCGTACAAGCAGTTCATGATCTCCTACCTGCAGGGCTTCGTGCAGGGCCTGGCGACCACGTTCGGCATGGGGACGAACGGCTACCTGATGGTCGTGATCTTCGCGTACATCGGCGGGCTCATCGGAGAACAAACCCGCCGCGAGCTCTCCTATCGGACCGGGTCCGGTTCCTCGGTCGGCGTGAACCTCGTCCAGCCGGTCATCGGGGCCCGCCCGTACGTGGACGACGAGGAAGAGGCCTACGAAGAGGACGAGGAGATCCACCGGTCCCATCGGCCCCATCGGGCGAGGGCCCGCGGCCGTCCCACGATCGCCGTGGAGGGCCGCCATCGACGACGCGATCGGGGCGTCCATTTCGAATCCTACCGGAAACTTTCCGCGGACACGGACGAGTACCGCGAGCGCCGGTCGGGTCGGAGCCGACGGCGTGCCGATGAGGACGAAGACGACGACGGCGACGAGTTCGTCGCGACCCGGACCCATCGGATCTCCCATGGCCGCGACGAGGAACCTCGCGAGCCGCGCGAGCACCGGCGGCCCTCGCATGCCCGGGAAGACCGGGAGGACGAGGAAGAGGCGCGGCCCGAGCCACCGGCCCGCCCGTCCCCGGTCCGCAGCCAGGCCGAGGAGCGCGCGATCCAGAAGTTCGTCGAGCGCGCCCTCCGAAACTACGACCACGCCAAGCTCTAGATTCCCAGGAACCTTTTTATCGCACGCCCCTCCTGTCTTGCTGTCTCCCCCATGTTCTGTCCGAAGTGTAGCTCCCTCATGTTCCCCGCGAATGGGAAACTGCACTGTAATTCCTGCGGGTATGAGCGGTCGGTCTCCGGCAAAGACACGGCGATCGCGAAGGTCGCGCGGCCGGGGAAGGAGAAGCCGAGCGAGACCCTCGTCCTCGATGAGATCACGGAGACGCTGCCGAAGACGCGCGTCGAATGCCCGAAGTGCGGACACTACGAGGCCTACTGGGTGATGAGGCAGACCCGGGCCGCGGACGAACCGACGACACGCATCTATCGATGCGTGAAGTGTCAACACACCTGGCGGGAATACTGAGGCCGACGACCAACCCCGGGAACCTTTATAACAGGTGACCGGATTTCCGAGGGAATTCCGGGGGAGCGAGGATTGTTCGAGGGGAAGGTCAAAGCGGATGTCCTCAAGGAGGTCGTCGACGTCGTCTCGACCCTCGT
>VBLS01000007.1 GCA_005878635.1 Methanobacteriota archaeon
CGATCGAGACGTTCAAGTCCTCTCGGATCGTCCCGATGCCGCGCAGGACCTTCCGCGTCGCCCGCAACAACGAGCCGAAAGTGAGGGCGACCTCGCGGGCTTCCTCGGGGGTCTTGATGTCCGGGGTCGTCGCGATCTCGACGAGCGGGATGCCGAGACGGTCGAGACGGTAGACGACTTCGCCCTCGGCCTCGCCGAGTTTCCGGGCCGCGTCCTCTTCCAGGAGGATCGTCGGAACGCCGATGCGTTTCCCGTTCGTCTCGAGGTGCCCGTCTAAGGCGACGAGCGCGGAGCGTTGGAACCCCGACGTGTTCGAGCCGTCGATCACGATCTTCCGCATGAAGTCGACTTCGCTCACTGGCTTCGCGTCCAAGAGGAGCGCGATCTCCAACGTGATGTCCAAGGCCTCCGGGTTGGGCGGATGGGGCGGCTCTTCGTCCGCCTCGACGAGGCAGACGTTCGGTGTGGTCTCGTAGACGAAGGTCAGTCGGCGTTTCGCCTCCTCGATGGCCGCCGCATCGACCTCGCCGAGCTCCGATTGCGTGGGCCTCAGCCGTCGGCGGAATCGGAGTCCGCCGGGCGCGTCGACGAGGGCCGACGCGTCTTCGCAGAACAACTTGTGGGTCGCGAGCTGCTGGTGAATCTCCAGGCCGACCTTCAAGCCGAGGGCCCGGTAGTCCATCGCGGCTGGAAGCCCGGCGCCGGGATTAAGCCTTCTCTGGGGACGGGACGGAGGCCCCCGCTTTCTTGAGGAGGGCCTCGAGCTCTTCGATCCGAGCCTCCGAGGCCTCTAAGTCCTTTTCCAGGGACGCGATCCGGTGCGCAGCCTCCTTCAGCTCCGTCCATAAGATGTGATACCGCCGGCTCGCGCGGTACTCGCGCAGCGGCTCGGGATCCGACGGCTCCGGCTCTCCGTCGGTGGCCAGGAGATTCTTCACGTAGAAATCCCGGTCGAGTTCCGGCATCGCGGCCATGCGGAGGAGAAGGTGGTGCGGATACTCTGGCTTCAGCGTCGACGCGGCTCGAAGGGCCATGAGGACCGCGGACTCGCCGCAACAGTTGAAGTCCCGGGTCGCGACGTGGTTCTCGCCGTGGGTCTGGCGGTGCATCTGCGCGAGCATTTCCCAGATGCCTTCGTATTCGTCCTGCGCGGACATGGAGGATCGACGGACCAACACCCCCGCGGGCGATGTACCTTTGGGACGGTCGCAATCGCGCGACTGGGACCGATGGCTTCTTGGCCTCCCGGGGTAACAGGCGCGGGCGATGGGGCGCGTCTTCGATTTCGCGAAGCGGCGGATCGTCGGCTATGTCCTCTTCTGGATCCTGGTCCTCCTCTTCCTGGGCATCCTCTATCCCGCGGATCCGCCGGCCCAAGCCGGCGCCCTGGTCATCCTGGGAATCGCCTTCCTCGGATCCCTCCTGTTCACACGGCGGATGAAGCGGAAGCAGAAGGTCCGAAGGGAGGCCGAGGACCGCGTGAAACAGATGCAAGAGGCCTATCAGATGCAACAGATGACCCGGATGCAAGCGCCGCAGCCGCCGGTCGGGCAAGCCCAGGCGGAGCGGGCTCAGCAGCTGGAAGCGACCCGACGGGCGGGTAGCCGCTAGCGGCCCTTCTCCCGGTCTTCCTCGCGGTACGGGGACCGGAGCGTGCCGTCCTCCCTTTTCCGCCGGTGCTCCTTCTCGTTCTTCAGCCACGCGAGGAGGCGAGACGCGGCGCCGAACGGACGGAACTCGAAGACGACCTTGCCGTGCTCGGAATCTTGCGTGTGCAGGAGGACCCGCTTCCGTTTGTGGACGACGTCGATCGTTTCTTCGAGAGGGATCTCGTGGTAGTGCTTGCCCTTCTTGCCGCCCGGCAGGTCCATCCAAGGGAGGTCGAGGAGGAGGAGCCGCCGGCGGGTCTGCCACACCCACCCTTCCCGCGGCTCGACGAGGGTCTTCTTCGCGAGGGCGACCGGTTTGAAGATCGTGTACTTCAGGGCGCGGTATCCGATGATCTGATCGCCGCCGTAGAGGACCGGCTCGTTCGCGTCCGTCAGGACGACGCCGACCTCCCCGACCTGATCGATCTTCATTCGGTGTGCCGAACCCCGGGCGCGGGATAAGCTTAACGCGGGCCTGCGCCGCCGATCATTCCGCGAATTCGTCGAGGCCGATCTTCGGGTTGATCTCCCCCGCGACGTTCGTCGCCATCGCGCGAACGACCTCCGGCGGTTCGCGGGTGTGGCCGAGGACCCACATCAATTTGACATAGGCCGTCTCTGGCGTCATGTCCTGCCCCTCGAGGACCCCCGCCTTCAGGAGATCCCGGCCGGTGTCGTAGACGCGAAGGCCCACCCGGCCCTGCAAGGTCTGGGTCGTCATGACGACGGCCACGCCGTCCCGCGTTGCCTTCCGGAGGATCGGGATCAGGTCGTGCGCGACGTGGCCGAGCCCGGTCCCTGCGATCACGACGCCGTGCAGCCCCTGCAACGTCGCTTCCAGTTCCGTCGGTCGCTGACCCGGATAGAAGGACACGAGCGCGACCCTGGTGTCGAGCGTGTCGTCGACCTTCGTCGGGCCGCGGGCGCGGGGAAGCGCGCGGTCAGATAGCTCGACGGCGCCGTCCGCGTCCACGCGGCCGAGCGGGGTCGCGTTGAGGGAGCGGAAGGCGTCCCGCCGGGAGGAATGCATCTTGCGCACCTTCGTCCCGCGATGAATCTGCGCGAAGGTGTCGCTCGTCTCGCCGTGCATCACGGCGACCACCTCGCCGAGGTTCGCGACCCCGACCCGAGCGGCGGCGAGCAGGTTGAGCGCCGCATCGGACGACGGCCGATCGCTCGACCGTTGCGCCCCGACCACGACGACCGGTCCCGTGAGATCCCGCAGCATGAAGGAGAGGGCGGCGGACGTGAAGTGCAACGTGTCGGTCCCGTGCGGGATCACGACGCCCGCAGCTCCGCCGTTCAGCTCCTTCCCCGCCTCTTGGGCGAGGCGCTGCCACTGTTCCGGTTTCATGTTCTCGCTGTAAACGCTGTAGATGACCCGGGCGCGGACGTTGCAGACGTCGAGCAGCTCCGGGACGCTGAAGACGAGTTCCTCGGCGGTCACGGCCGGATGGACGGCCCCGGTACGGTAGTCGACGTAGGACGCGATCGTCCCGCCGGTGCCGAGGACCGCGACGGTGGGCTTGGACGCCGTCGGAGGCGGCAGTTTCCGCTCAACCGCGGCGGGGGTGTGCTTCGCCGTGACTTCGATCGATTCGACGTCGCCGAGTTCGATGCCGACGTTGTAGCCGTTCGGCAGCTTGACGGTCAGGATGTCGTCGCCGCTGAAGCCGTGGTGTGGCATCAGCGTTCCCTCGTACCGTTCGCCCTTCGCCCGGACGAGGACCGAGTCGCCCGCGTCGGCCTTCGCGCGGTCGAGGAGGGCCCGCACCCGCGGCGGGTAGTCCATGGCCCTCGCAACCGATCGGCCCGTTATGGTTTTTGTGCCGCGAAGCAGAAGGTTCCGGAGGACATGGGGGTCGCGATGGTGCGGACCGCTCGAGACGTCCTCAACGGCCTCCGGTGGCGCGATTCAAACCAGCTCGAGCCGGCGGTCGTATACTACCGGGACCGGACCCGCCCGGAGGGCTTCCGGACGATCCATGGCGGTGAGATCGTCGACCTCGAGCGCCGGTACTTCACGACGCGCACCGCGCGTCTCCCGTATTACAAGATCGAGCGGATCGAATCTGCCGGCGAGGTCTTGTTCGAACGATGACCTGTCCGCCGACTGGCTCCGCTGGACGCGCATCCGGAAATCAAGGAGAAACGCCGCGCGTGGGCGCGGCGTGCGCGGAACTGCAATCAGCCGTTCATTCGCTGCGACGCGACCAGGGGAGGTAGGGCTTCGCAGCCGCGACGATGGCTCCGAGGATCCCGACGACTCCGCCGATCGTGCCGGGCTGGCCGCCATAGTAGATCAGGATGATGCTGATCACTACCGCCACGATCGCGCCGTTCATCAGGTTCTTGCGGGTCATCGCCGCAGACGCCCACAGGGCTCCGCCGAGGACCACGTTGATGATGATTGTTGATGCAACGTTTCCATATTGGTTCTGCGGAATTCCCTGGTTCACCCACTGGACGCCGTAGATCGCCACCGACAGGAGGATCGCCAAGATGCCACCCAGCATGAGCAGCAACTCGTGGGGCTGCTTCGCGCCGAGCTCGGCCATGGCTTCTCGTCCCGTCTCGTAGCTGGACGTCATGGTTTCAGCGGTCCACCTGAGACCGTGTCCATATGGGTTCCGGCCCCGTTGGCGGCGCTGAGAATCACCAGGCAGAACAGGAGGAGCCGTGGCCCTCCGGAATCCCCCTGTCCGCGGAGCTAAATGTCCCGGATTCGCCCCCGCAGCCTCCCCGTGATCGTGCCGGAGGTCCGGCTCAGACCTCGGGGGCTCTGTGAAACTGCAAGCGCAAAAGGAAAGGGTCGAAAAGGGAAAAGGCTCCGCCTGGGGAGCATGGAACTCCGTGGCCGGAGGACCGGCCTACGTCTTCTGGGACCAGGGCATGTACGGTTTCGCCGCCGCGAGGATCGCGCCGAGGATCCCGATGAGGCCACCGATCGTGCCGGGCTGGCCGCCGTAGTAGATCAGGATGATGCTGATCACACCGGCGACGATGGCTCCGTTCATCAGGTTCTTCCGCGTGATCGCGGAGGACGCCCACAGGGCACCGCCGAGGACGAGGTTGATGATCAACGCCGTCGTCACCGCGGTATACTGGCTCTGCGGGATTCCCGTCGTCACGTACTGGATCCCATACCTCGCGACGGTCAGGAGGACTGCCAGGACGCCGCCCAGCATGAGGAGCAGCTCGTGCGGCTGCTTCGAGCCGAGTTCCGCCATGGCCTGCCTTCCCGTGTCGTAGCTGTGAGACATGGTTTCGATCGGCACCGGGGATGCAGCGGGATAATGGTTGTCGCCGAACTGTGCGCCCGTGAGAATCAAGGAGTTGTGCGAAGTGAGAATCATCTTTTGAACGATCTCGAACGATCATCGGGCTACGTTTTAGACCCCGTCGCGCTTTCCAGGACCCGAGACCATGGCGACGTTTCCGGAAGAGGTCTTGACCCGAACGAAGAAAGGGGAGACGGAAGTCCGTTCGCTCATCGACCGGGGTCGATACGTCCGATACCGTTATCTCCACCCGGAGACCGGCGAGGCGATGGAGGGAGGTAAGGTCAAACTCGTCCTCCGGTCCGAAGCCGGCCCAGCGGAGGAATATTTCCTCATCCCGACGAAATCGGAGCGCACGCTGCTCATCCCGACGTCGGAGAAGGGCGCGCGGAAAATTTGGGACGGATCGCGCGCCGTCGACCTTTGATCGGCGCCGCTAGTCCCGATTCCACCTCTTCGCGGTTCCCATTATCAGATTGGACGTGTCGAGACCGAAGCTTGATTACGCCAAGCCTTCTCTGACGGCCCCGCGACAGAGATGGGACGCCCGGTGATGCGTCATCCTTTCAAGTTCCTGTGTTTCGGGATCGCCCTCTTGGGAGTGGCTCTCTCTCCTCTCCTTGTCCCGGGGCTCTCAGGAGGGAGCCAGGGCGGCGGTTCCCCCGGGCCGATTCCAAGGTCCCCGTGGCCGCCCGCGGTTCGGAATGCGACGATCGGGACCTTGCCGACGATGGGCTGGAACAGCTGGAACCATTTCGCCTGCGGCATCGATGAGAACCTGATCAAGCAGATTGCGGACGGGATGGTCAACGGCGGTCTCCAGGCGGCCGGATACGATGTCGTGACGCTCGACGCGTGCTGGTCCGCACGGAACCGGGATGCGGCAGGAAACCTCTCGAACGATCCCCAGGCCTTCCCCTCCGGCATGAAGGCCCTCGGGGACTACATCCATGCCCGCGGCCTCCGGTTCGGCCTCTACACGTCGATCGGCACCCGCATGTGCGGCGACGTGGGCCCGGGGAGCCTGGACCATGAAGTCCAGGACGTCGCCACCCTCGCTTCGTGGGGCGTCGACTACATCAAGGCGGACCGCTGCAGCGCGGACGGCCTGGTGATGAAGGACCTCTACGCGCGCTGGCGGGACGCGATCGCCGCGTCCGGCCGGCCGATCGTCCTGAGCGCGAGCGACAACATCGCGGTCCAAGAACCCTGGGCGTGGGGCCCGGTTACCGCCCACCAGTGGCGCATGTCCGACGACATCAAGGACGATTGGGCGACGATGATGGGGATCTTCGATCTCAACTTCCTCCACGCGGCGGCGACGGCGCCGGGAGGCTTCAACGATCCGGACATGCTCGAGGTCGGAAACGGCGGGATGTCGGAGACCGAATACGCGACGCATTTCGGACTCTGGGCCCTGATGTCCGCGCCCCTCATCGCCGGCAACGACCTGCGGACGATGGACGCGAGCACCCGAGCGATCCTCACGAACGCGGAGGTCATCGCCGTCGACCAAGATCCGAACGCGTTCCAGGCGATCAAGGTCCACGACAACGGCGCGGGCCAGGAGGTCTGGTCCAAGCCGCTCGCGTCGAGCGGCAGCCGCGCGGTCGGGCTCCTCAACCGGGGCCGTGCCGCCGCGACGATCGGGGTCGACTGGTCCGCGATCGGACTTGCAACCGGCAGCGCGACCGTGCGGGACTTGGAGGCGCAGCAGGATCGCGGGACCTTCGTCGACAGCTACAGCGTGAGCGTCCCCGCGCACGGATTGGCCTTGCTCCGGATCCTCGGGACGGATCGAGCGGCGACCGGCGGATACCTGAGCGACCAGCCTTGGACCTACATGGCGAATGAGAATGGGCCGGTCGAACGGGACATGAGCAACGGGGGATCGGGAGCCGGAGACGGCCGCGCCCTTTCCTTGAACGGTTCCCGCCATGCCAAGGGATTTGGCACCTGGGCCCCGTCCGCGATCGAGTTCCGTCCGGATGGATCGTGTTCAACGTTCACGGCGGAGGTCGGCATCGATGACGAGGCCGGGAGCCGCGGCACCGTGATTTTCCAGGTCTGGGGCGACGGACAGAAAATCTTCGACAGCGGCGTGACGACCGGGACGACGCCGACGAAAAATATCCAGGTCGACCTCTCGGGAGTCCGCAGCCTGCGGCTCGAGACCGTCGCGGTAGATGGGACGAGCTACGACAGCGGGGATTGGGCAGACGCCATCCTCGTGTGCTCCACGAGCCCGAACTTACCGCCTCAGGCGAGCTTCACCGTGAGCTCGATCTCGGTGAGACCGGGAGATCCGGTGAGTTTCGACGGCAGCTCGTCGACCGACCCGGACGGGACGATTCAGCTGTACACCTGGGACTTCGGGGATGGCTCCGCCGGATCGGGGCCGCTCGTGGGCCATTCCTTCGCCCTGGCGGGGACCTTCAACGTCGTGTTGACGGTGACCGATAATGGGGGCGCTTCCAACACCGCGACCGCGGCGGTGTCCGTGACGAGTGCGCCGCGGGCCGAGTTCTCGGCCACTCCGCGGGCCGTGCTTCCGGGCATCCCGATCCGCTTCGATGGCTCGAACTCGACGGTCCCGGGAGGGCACATCGTCCTCTATGCATGGGACTTCGCCGACGGAGCGACGGCCCAGGGAAGGGTCGTCATGCATGCGTACTCAAGCCACGGGATTTTCTCGGTCCGCCTCCTGGTGAAGGACAATTTCGACCGAACGAACGAGACCCAGGTGGCCGTCGCGATCGGAAATCGCGCCCCGACGATCACGTCGACGAGCCCGAGCGCGAACAGCGTCCTCCAGGTCGGCGAACTGGGGACGTTCACGATCGCGGCCTCGGATCCCGACGGCGACTTGCTGTCGTACTCCTGGACGATCGACGGGGTTCACGTTGGGGCCACTTCCGGATCGTACGCCTTCGCCAGCTTGGTGCCTGGAGCGTTCGCCATTCGGGTCATCGCCACGGACGGATTCGCCGCGGTGCTGTTCGAGTGGCGCGTGACCGTCGAGGGCAGCAGCCAGGCGCCGGCGCCGCCTCCGACCGCGGGCGTTCCCGAGACCGTTGCTTCCCTTGGCGTCGTCGCGTTGGGACTGCTCGTCACCCTCGTAACCCATGCGATTCGCACGCGGAAGAGACGCTGATCGCCGCGCGGTTCCCCTCCTTCCACCGGGGCCGGGGGTCGCATCAGGCCGGGAGGAGTTCGTACCCGACGCGGTCGGTCTCCTTGCCCTTCGACCGCTTCTCGAGGATGTGGACCCGGCCGATTTCGGAGGAATTTTTCAGATGCGTCCCGCCACAGGGACAGTAGTCCGCGGAGCCGACCTGAATGATCCGCAGCCTCCGGATGGAGGCCGGGATGAGGTCGAGCAACGACCGATCGCCGATCTTCGAGTCGACGACCACGCGGTCTTCCTGGAAGATGCGGACCTCGTGGGCGGCCGCGGCCGTGCGGTTGCACTCGTCCTCAATCCGTTTGAGGTCTTCCGCCGTGAAGTTCGCGGGCTGGAAGTCGACGCGCGCGTGGTCCGTGTACAATTGGTTCCCGACCGTCCGGGCTCCGTAGATCTTCCAGACGAGGCCGGACAGGATGTGCTGGGAAGTGTGATACCTCATGTGGGCGTACCGACGATCCCAATCGATCGTCCCGTGGACCCGGCCCACCGCAGGTAGGCGGTCCACATGATGCCGGATGACGCCCTTCTCCTTCGTTACCCGGAGCACCTTGGCTTCTTGACCGGACCAGGAGAGCCTCCCGGTATCGTACGGCTGGCCTCCCCCTTCCGCGTAGAAAGCGGTACGGTCGAGGATCACGAAGTCGGGACCGGTCTCCAGGACGTTTGCGTCGAACTCCCGCAGGTAGCACGGGTCCGGTTCCTGCCCGCGGCGGTCCTCCATGTACAGGACCTGCGTCTGCATCTCGCACGCGGAGACGGACCGGAAGCATAAACCGTTTGGCTCTGGGCGCCGCGAGTCGGCGTTTCCGAGTCCCGGCGTTGGCCAGGCGAGAATCGGAACGGCGACCTGAAACCGCTTCACTTTCCGAGGACCGCGCGAGCGATGACCATCCGCTGGATTTCCGATGTGCCTTCGTAAATCTCGGTCACGCGTTGGTCGCGGTACAATTTCTCGACGACGTAGTCCTTGATGAATCCGTATCCGCCGTGAATCTGGACGGCCGCGTCGACGGCGCGGTGGGCGGCCTCCGACGCGAACAATTTCGCGACGCTCGATTCGTACGTGTGACGACGGCCGAGGTCCTCCATCTGGGCCGCTCGGTAGGTCAGGAGCCGGGCGGCCTCGATCTCGGTCGCCATGTCCGCGAGCTTCCACTGGATCGCCTGGAAGTCCGCGATCTTCTGGCCGAAGGCCTCTCTCTCCTTAGCATACTTGGTCGATTCGTCGAGGGCTCGCTGCGCGATCCCGAGGGCCTGGGCGGCGATGCCGATCCGTCCTCCGTCGAGCGTCGCCATCGCGATGTTGAATCCCTTGTGGAGTTCCCCGAGCAGGTTCTCCTTCGGGATCTTCATGCCGTCGAAGCCGAGCGAGACCGTGTCGCTCGCGCGGATCCCCATCTTGTCCTCCTTCTTCAGGACCGAGAAGCCGTCCGCATCCGTCGGGATGATGAACGCGGAGATCTCGTGCTTCTGGCGTCCCGTGCGGGCGTATCCGATGACGACCTTGGCCACGGAGGCGTTCGTCGCGAAGGACTTCGTCCCGTTCAGGATCCAGTGGTCGCCTTTGAGCTCGGCCGTCGTCCGCATCGCGGCCGCATCGGATCCGCTCCCCGGCTCCGTGAGGGCGTAGGCGCCGATCCACTCCCCGCGAGCGACAGGCCGGAGGTACTTCCGTTTCTGCTCTTCCGTCCCGTACCGGAGCAAAGGCTCGCACACGAGGCCGTTGCACACCGCCGCGATGACGCCGGCGCTCGCGTCTCCCCGGGAGAGTTCCTCGATCGTGATCGCATAGCATACGGTGTCGAGGCCGGACCCTCCGTATTTCTCCGGCACGAAGACGCCGAAGAGCCCGAGCTCGCCCATCTTCTTCGCCCACGCCTGCGGGAACTCTTGGCTCTCGTCGAAGGCGCGGGACTGCGGGACGATCTCTTGCTCCGCGAACGACCGCACCGATTTGCGCGTGATCTCTTGGGCTTCGGTGGGCGCGAAATCCATGTGCGTCAACGAACGCCCTTCGTCCGGATAAATTCTCCGCGGCCGAACCTTGATGACCCGCCAGGGACTCGCGGGTGGGGTGTCGCTGCAACTCGAGCCACTGCAGACGACGGAGGCCCATGCCTATTGGCGGGTCTTCCTCTCCGGCCGCACCGACCTTCCGACCGGGGATCTCAAGATCCACTTGGACCGGTACCTGGGCCTGACTCCGGAGGAGCAACGCTCCCACTTCTCTGCGAAGAAGGACGGCCGGATCATCGGAACCCTTCGCCTCGGCCCGTCCGAGATCTCCGGATTCTCGATCGATCCGTCCTTCGCCCCCGAGACGGCGACGGTCCTCCTGAAGGCGGTGGACCTTCTTCGCGCCGGCGGAGCGACGGCGATCGTCGCGCATTTCGAGGACCGATACGAGCCCGCGTTCGTCTCGTTGGGGTTCCGCCGCGTGTTCGCCCGCATACGGATGGAGGCTCCGACCCGCAAGGCCCCGCCCCCAGAAGGCCTGACGCTGCAGCCGCCGGAGGAGGACGAGGTCCTCGGTTTGACGCAATTTTTCGTTGACGCGTACGAGGGCCATGTCGAGCAGCAGTTCGGCATGCACACCGGATCCGACGAAGAGTGGCGCGGCTACGTGGGAGGCCTGTTCAAAGGTGACTCGGGACAATATTTGCCCGATGCCTCGTATGTGGCGCTCGAAGGCGACCGGATCGTCGGCGCGATCCTCGTGACCCATTGGATGGGGATGCCGCTCGTCGCGGAACTCGGCGTCGCGAAGGACCGCCGAGGGCGCGGGGTCGGGCGGGCGCTCCTCGAAGCTGCGATGGGCAGACTCGCGGGCCGAGACGAGCCCCGCCTCGCCCTCTACGTCACGGTCGGGAACGATGCCGCGACGAACCTGTACCGCTCCCTCGGCTTCACTCAGGTCGGTGGCCAGTCCGTCACCGCGCGTCTCGAACCTTAGGGGTTTTCCCGCGTTCGACGTCGCCTCTCAAGCGGCGGGGAAGCTGACCGTGTGGCCTTCGGCCTGGCGCCGGGTCTTCGCGGGCGCGCGGATGCGGAATCCCTTCGAACGCGCGAACCGATGCATGATATCAAGGATGTACCGTCCCCCGACGCGGGCCGTCAGCACGATCATCGCTCGCAGAGGCACCGGGAGGGCCGTGAGCCGCCAGAGGTCCTTGTCAACTTCGAGGAGGATGTGCCGCCAGGCCCGGTACGCGACGTTGAACCGGGCTTCGTCGATCATCTCATCGAGGTTGTAGAACTGTTCCCCTCGGAGGACGCCGATGGGGACGAAGGTCAGCGGCGCGGTCACGAAGTGACCGTTCGGGATCTGCTCCATCCGGTCGATCAGGTCGACCGTCATCCAGGCGTCGGCCGGCGTTTCACCCGGCAGGCCCAGGATGATCGTGTACGCGGGGTACCAGTAGTTGCGGTTAAGGATCTCCGTGCCCCGTACGACCAGGTCGGGCCATTCCTCGGCGGCGAAGGGCGCCGCCTTGCGGTGCAACACCGCGCGCGAGAGGGCGGGACTGCCCGTCTCGATCCCGCTCTGGATGCCGATCCACTTCCTCGGTCCCCCGCCGACGATCTTCGTGAGGTCGGCGATGAGGCCCGGATTCGTCACCGCGGCGCTCACGGTCCCGTGGGTCGGGTAGCAGTGGGACACCCCCGGTTGCTCCATGACGAAACGGAAGAGGTCCTTCACCGCGTCCTCGTTCGGCTCCATCGTCTTCCAGTTCTCCAGCTTGTAGAGGAAGATGTCGTCCGAATGGAGCTGGATCGACGACTGGCCATCCGCCGCGTTCATCGCGATCTCGTCGCCGATGTAGTCCAGGGGGAAGTACCGCGGACGGCGGAGGGTGACCTCGCAGAACTCGCACCCGCGGCCGCAGCCCCGCATGACCTCGTTCATCCCGTGCATCGTCGGCCCGAGGATCTTCGGGATCTGATCGACCGTCGGCGCGGTCGCGTTCGTGAAGCGCATGACCGGTGGCGCGTCGCCTCCGGCGATGCGGTCGAAGATTTCGGGGACGAGGTGGTCCACCTCTCCGTGGACGATGTGGTCGATACCGAGCTCCTGCTGCATCCCTTCGCGGCAGTCGAAGTGCCATCCGCCCGGCCCTCCCAGGACGATCTTGTATTTCCGGTCCGGCCGCTGCAACCGGCCGACGAGATCGAGGAACATTGCCTTCGTGTACGGGGTCAGGACGCCCCCCATCGTGAAGGACATGCTGACGGGACCGAGTCCCAGCGGGTCCATCGAGTGGAGGCCGACGACCTCCGTGTCATCGCCGATGTACTGTTCGATGTTTCGCGGGTCCGCGATGACGACGGAATCCCGGCCGTTCGCTTGGACGAGGGAGGCCTCGATCTTCCGAAGGCCATACGGCACGCGGATGGGACGGCCTTGCGCGTCGACCTTCGGGGCGTTCGCCAGGATTCGGAAGACGAGACGCGACTGCCATTGGTCCGTTGGGATGCAGCTGAAGAACGTGGCCAGCGGGACGTTTCGATAGTCCGTCATCAGGGTAAAGTCCGCTGCGAGCACGTACTTCGCGATCGTTCTCCCTCCCCAGCGAGAGCGATTGGGGTGCGGTCGGGTTGCTGACCGTCCGTTCTTTGGCCGAGCTGAAAGAACGAGACTAATTAGATATACGTTGCGCCTCGCGGTTCCGACAATTATTCCGAAGGGGCGGCCGGCGAAAAGCATATCCGGACTCCGACACGCTCCGCCGCGCAGGTGACGGCATGGTCGAGGTCGGCGAAAGGGCACCCGATTTCACGATGTTGAGCGACGAGTCGAAACCTGTGACGTTGTCCAAGGAGACCGGCGGAGGACCGGTGATCCTCTCCTTCTACGTGTTCGACTTCACGAACACCTGCCAAGGTCAGCTGTGCGCGCTCCGCGACTCCCTCGGCGACCTTCAGGCGATGGGGGCGAAGGTGTTCGGCATCAGCACGGACAGCCATCACAGTCATCGGATCTTCAAGGAGCAGAACCGCCTCAACTATCCGCTGCTCAGCGATTGGAACCGGTCCGTCAGCAAGGCCTACGGGGTCCAATACGATCGCTTCGGGAGCTTCGGCCTGGAGGGCGTCGCCAAGCGATCCGTGTTCGTCCTCGACCGCGGCGGCGTGGTCCGATACAAGTGGGTTACCGAAGACCCGAAGGTGCCGCCGGATCCGAAAGCGGTCTTCGCGGAAGTCAAGAAGCTCGCTTCGTGAGCCCGAGTTGCGTCCGGGCCTCGTCTGCCGTCCGCACGGTCGGCGCGGCCAACGGAGGCAGGTCGGATCCGCGAGGCGAGCCGGTGTTCACTAGGACGACCTGGTCCTCCTTCGTGATCACACCGTCGTCGTAGAGGCGACGAAAGCCGGCGAAGGTCGCCGCCCCTTCGAGGCAGGTGGCGATCCCCTCGAAGACCGCGAGGTTCTGAGCCGCAACGCGCATCGCATCGTCGGAGACGGCGGTCGCGGCGCCGCGGGTCTCCCGGAGCGCCTTCAGGACGAGGCGGTCCGCGATCGTCGAGGGCACGCAAAGCCCCGCGGCCTCCGTCCTCGGTTCCGGCCACGGCGCCGCCGTTTCCTTCCCTTCTTTCCAGGCCTTCACCAGCGGCGCGCACCCCGCGGCCTGCACGACCGCGAAGCGAGGCCCCGGCCCCTCGAACCAGCCGAGGTCACGTAACTCGTGGAGCGCCTTCCACATCCCGACGATGCCGGTCCCGCCGCCGGTCGGGAACACGATCCAATCCGGCAGGCCGTGGAGGGCCTCCCAGATTTCGAAGAGGATCGTTTTCTTCCCCTCTACGCGGTACGGTTCGCGGAGCGTCGCGACGTTGAACGTCTCCGTCGTCGAAGCGAGGTCCGTCGCGATGCGACCGGCGGCCGCAATGTCTCCATCGACACGGACGAGATGGGCCCCGTGCAGGAGGGCCTCGCGGGCCGCTTCGTCGGAGCCGGCTTTCGCCAGCAAGACGATGGACCGAACGCGATGGACCGCGGCGAACAGGGCGAGGGCCGCCCCCGCGTTTCCCGCGGTGGGCGCTACGAGATGCGTGGCGCCAAGGGCGCGCGCCATCGGGACCGCGACGGCCATGCCGCGTGCCTTGAACGTCCCCGTCGGATTGCGACCTTCGTCCTTCACGTACAGCCCTTCGACCTTGATCGGCGCGACTCGACCTCCGGAGCCGAAGACCTGGAGTCGGTGGAGGGGCGTCCCGCCCTCCCCTCGGGACTGGATCTCCGAGTCCGTCAGGGGCAGAAGAGGAGCGTATCGCCAGAGATCTTTGCGCGGCGCCAATTGACCGGTGCCGAGGTCGGTCCATTCGTATCGAGCGAACAAAGGCCCGCCACAGTCACAGGTGTTAATGAGCCGCACCTCGTACCGCTTGGAACACGCGGTGCACTCGAGGAACGCGGGACGCACATGGCGGTGATGCCTCCGGAGTCCAATACGGTTTCCTCGCGATGCCTTTATGTCCGTCCCCGCGTTCGATAACGCCGATCGATACGGTCCCGCGAACGACGGACGTTGGAGCGGCGTATGATCGCATGGTCCAGGCCATGCGGGAACGAGGACGCGTCCTCGTAGCCTTCTCCGGAGGCGTCGATAGCGGCCTCGTCGCAAGGATCGCCGTCGATGCCCTTTCCCGCGATGCGCTGGCGGTCCTCGCGGACTCCGAATCGCTGTCGCGCCGGGAACTCGCGGAGGCGGTGCGCGAGGCGGAGGAGATCGGCATACCGCTCCGCACAATCCGCGTTTCCGAGCTCGCGGACGACCGGTACGTCGCGAACCCCGTCAACCGCTGCTATTTCTGTCGCAAAGGGTTGGGCTCGGCCCTGAATCCGATCGCCTCGGAATTCGGGTATCGCTCGATTGCGGACGGCGTCAACCTCTCGGACCTCGGAGAGTATCGTCCCGGCATCCAGGCGATGAACGAGGAAGGGTTCTGGCATCCGCTCGTCGAGTTCGGATTCGCGAAGGCCGATGTTCGGGAACTCGCGCGGGAGCTCGGTCTGAGCTTTCACGACAAGCCGAGCAATGCCTGCCTGTCCTCGCGGATTTCGCACGGGGAGGTGATTACGGTGGACAAGCTACACCGCGTCGAGGAGGCTGAAGAGGCGATTCGGAATCTGGGGTTCCGCGTCGTCCGCGTGAGGGCCCACGAGGGAGTCGCCCGGATCGAGGTCCCGAAGGAGGACCTGCCGCGGATGATCGAGCCGGCGACGGCCGCGAAAGTGGTCCGCGCCGTCCGGGACGCGGGATTCGTCCACGTCACGATCGACCTGTTGGGCTACCGCAGCGGCTCGATGAACGAGGGCCTCTGAGCCCTCGCGGTTCCGTCCCACTGAAGGATTAAATATTACGCCGTTATCGACTTGAATGGAATTTCGGCAAGAGGCCGGGAGCGACGCGCCGTGACCGCAGTCGGGATCATTCCGAGCCTGGTTATCGGCGTCCGGGAAGGCATCGAGGCCGCCCTCGTCATCGGCATCATCCTCGGCTATCTGGTGAAGATCCAGCGCGTCGGCCTGAAACGGTACGTCTACAGCGGCACGATCGCGGCCTTCCTCGTGAGCGCGGGGGTCGCCGGCGCCCTCATCGCCCTCACCTGGGAGTTTCAGGGTGTCGCGCAGCAGCTGTTCGAGGGCATCACGATGCTCGTGGCCGTCGCCGTCTTGACCTCGATGGTCCTCTGGATGATCCAGGCCGCGCGAAGCATCAAGGTCCACGTCCAGGAGCGGATCGACGCCGTGCTGCGGCAGAGCGAGGTCTTCGGGCTCGGGCTCCTCTCTTTCGTCATCGTCCTCCGGGAGGGCGTCGAGACGGCCCTCTTCGTCTTCGGGGCCGGGGCTCTGACGAGTCCGTTCGAGGCGGTCCTCGGCGTCGGCCTCGGGCTCCTCATCGCCGGAGTGATCGGCGTCGGGATCATTCGAGTCTCCTGGCGGCTGAACCTGCGGCGGTTCTTCCAGGTGACCGGCGTGTTCCTCGTCATCGTGGCCGCCGGCCTGTTCTCGAACGCGGTCCTGGAACTTCGAGAGGCTCTCGGATGGCAACTGTTGCCCGTCTACAACCTCACCGCCATCTTCCCCGCGAACGAGACGAACACCGCCGGCTACCTCCTCCGCGGGATCATCGGCTACAGCGACGCCCCCACGCTCGTGGAGGTCGCCGCCTACTTCGGGTACTGGATCGTGGTGATCCTCGCCTACCTCGGAATCCGGACGGGGAAAATCACGATCGTGACCGCGCCGCTTCGGAGGGCCTGGGACGCGATGCTCGGCCGGCGGGTGTCCGCGGGCGTCGAGGCCGAATAGAAGAGCGCGGATCGTCCTCGAGTCCGCTGGATTCCGGAGGGTCGAGGCCCTACGGGGAAATCTTGATCACTTTCGTCGGGCAGGCCGTCTCGCAGGCCATGCAGTCGATGCAGTCCGATTCCCGGATCATGTCGGACTTGTCGCACCGGTACGTCTGCCACTCACCGCTCCCTTTCTCGACGATCTTGTCGTTGCCCGTCCCCTTCTTGCCCGGGGCCAGGAGCCACTCGAACACGTCGACGGGGCAGACATCCATACAGACCCCGTCCGCTACGCAGCCATCGAAGTCGACCGCGACGTGGGTGCCATGGACGCCGAGTCGCGTGGGATAGGGGTTCCCATCCGCGTCCAACCGCTCCTTGCCCTCCGCGAAGACCTTGTGGCCAAGGTGCTCGCCCGTCTCCGGATATTCGTCCGGCTTGTTCATGAAGTCCGGGTCGATCGGCTTGGCTGCAAAGTCCACTTCTCGCGACATTCGGTCGCCTCCAAGGAGCTCTAGCCCGGCCCACTTCAGGGCCGGGCATTTGCTTGTATACCCCTCCCCTTTTTGACCTTTCCGGTTTTATTTCGTCGTCTCTCCAGGGATGCGCGGTCCTCCGGTTCCCCGGACCGAAAAAACTCGAAACGTATTTCGCTGGCGCGCGCGGTCCCGCCTCCGTGGGAAAGAGCCGGGGCACACGGACCCGCGCGGTCCACGGTCCGCGTCGCCGAAAGCCCGGTCCCCTCGTGACCCCGATTTTTGCGAGCTCCACATGGGCCCTGGCGTCGGCCCGGGAGGGCGCGGACTTCGCGGTCGAGACCGCGCCGCCGGCGTACTACACGCGGTGGGGCAATCCGACGGTGCGGGAACTCGAGGACGCGCTCGCGGACCTCGAGGGAGGCGCCCGTGCGCTGGCGACCGGATCGGGGATGGGCGCGATTGCGTCCGCGATCCTCACCTCCGTCGACCGCGGCGATCACGTCGTCGCCGGCTCGAGCCTCTATACCGCTACGACGGAGATCTTCACGCGACTGCTCCCGCGCTTCGGGATCGAAACGACCTTCGTGGATCCGCGCCGACGCGGGGCGTGGAAAGAGTCGGTCCGTCCCGACACCCGTTTGGTCTACGTTGAGACCCCGGCGAATCCGACGATGATGATCACGGACCTCTCCGAGGCCGTGTCGGCGGCCAAGTCCGTGGGCGCCACCACCCTCGCCGACAACACCTTCGCTTCTCCGGTGAACCAGCGGCCGATCGAGTTCGGGGTCGACGGCGTGCTGCACAGCGCGACAAAATACCTCGGGGGCCACAGCGACGTGGTCGCGGGAGCCGTCATCACAGCGAAGCGAAGTCTGTTCGATCGCATTTGGTTCGTGTACAAGATGCTCGGGCCGGCCCTCGGTCCGTTCGAGGCGTTCCTCGTCCGCCGGGGACTCAAAACGCTCCCCCTCCGGATGGAGGTTCAGTCGAGGACCGCGCAGTCGCTCGCCGAGTTCCTGGAGGACCGTCGAGGGGTCCGCGTGGTCCACTATCCGGGACTTCGGTCGTTTCCCCAACACGCTCTGGCGCGCAAGCAGATGGACGGTTTTGGGGCGATGCTCTCCTTCGAACTGAACGGAGGCTATCGGGCCGGGAAGCGGTTCGTGGAATCCGTGGACGTCGCCACCCTCGCCGTGAGCCTCGGAGGCACGGAGACCCTCGTCCAACATGCGGCCTCGATGACGCACGGGCCCCTGACCGACCAGGAGCGGCGGGTCAGCGGGATCACGGAGGGCCTCGTTCGAGTAAGCGTCGGCCTCGAGGACGCGGACGACTTGATCGAAGACTTCGATCGCGCGATTCGCGCGGCATGACGGTAGCGCCGGCGGTTCGCCAGCCCGCGCGCGGTCTCAGAGGGTGACGCCAAGCTGCTGCGCGAGGGCGCGGAGTTCTGCTTCCTTGTCGCGGAGCTTCTGCTCGCGGTCGAGGAGCTCCATCGCCTTCTTCTGGATGATCTTCACGCGGTTCTCGACGTCCTTCTTCCACTCGTCCATCGAGGCCGATGATGGGCCGGCACCTTTCTCGAGTTCCGCGAGCCGCGCTTTGAGCTTGTCAACCTCGGCCTGCAACTTCGTGGCCTTCGCGGTGGATTCACTCTGATCGGACTCCAACGATCGTTCCTTCCCTTCGAGGACCTCGGCCCGGGCGTCTAGCCCTTTCTCCATCTCCTCGATCCGAACGTCACGTTCC
>VBLS01000138.1 GCA_005878635.1 Methanobacteriota archaeon
TCACGACCTGCTCGATCTTCCGGAGGAAAGCATGCTCCGACTTGAGCCGCTCCGGATGCTGCCGGCCCGCGTAGGTTGACTCGATGAAGAGGTTGTCGCAGGCGACGGGCTTCGCGCCCCACACGAGGTCCGTCGTCAGGGTGTGGAGGTCGCCCGTGAAGAGCGAGGTCTCCGCCCCGTTCACCTCGAACATCGTGGCCCCGGGGATGTGGCCCGCGGGATGCGCGGTGACCTCGACCTCTCCCATGTCCACGTTGTCCCCGAAATCGATCGTCCGGAACCGGCGGCGCGCGGTCCGCAAGTCGCCGTCGTCGAAGGGGGCGTCGAAGCCTTCCGCATCGGCGATCTTCAGCGAATCCTGGAGCAACAAATCGGCGACGTCCGCGGTCGGAGGCGTCAGGACGACGTCGATGTCCTGGCGGCGGGTGATCCACGGGATCATCCCCGTGTGGTCCAGGTGGGCATGGCTGATGAACATGCCATCGACCGGCGGAGCGGGGATCGGATACTGCGGCGGATCGCGGGGCAAGAGGCCGTAGTCGAAGAGGAGGGACGTCGGCCCCTTCTTGAGGATCATCCCGAGGCGGCCGACCTCCGACGCGCCGCCGAGGAACTGGAAATCCATCCCGGTCGGCCGTCGATGCCCCCGGCGTCTATAAGGCCTTCGCACGCGAAGGGAGGATCAGCCGCTGGCAACGAATCGCGCGCGCCATGCGCCGCCGTCCGATCAGGACCATCGCGACCTCGAGGAGCCGATCGCTCCCGAAGAACCGGTCCGCGAGACGCTTGATCCGCACGCCTTGGTCCAGAGGCCCGCCGACCGCGGAGCGCCAACGCGTTTCGTACGCGTCCAAAGGAGTCCCGTCGAGGAGATGGTCCGCGGCGGTCAAGCCCGCGATCCGACCGGCGATCATCGCGACGTTGTTCCCGCCGCCGTTCGTCGCCATCACCATGCCCGCGGCATCCCCGACGAGCATTGCATTGTCCTTCACGGTCCGGGGAGGCGGCCCGAGGACGGGGACGAATCCTCCGGTGGCCTTTCCCGGCTCCAGATGCCGCGATCGAACGAACCGATCGAACAGCTCGCGCAAGTTGCCGTGGAAGTGCTGCCATGTCCCGAGGCCGACGTTCGCGCATCGGCTCTTCGGGATGATCCACGCGTAGCCGCCGGGGGCCAGGTTCCCGAAGAACATGTCCGTCGCGTCGCCGAAGTCGCCTTCCGCCGTCGCGCTCATCGCGGGAGCGGACACGGGCCATTCGAGCCCGACGGACTTCGCGACGGTCGAGCGCGGTCCATCCGATCCGATGACGACCTTCGCACGGAAGACCCCGCGGTTCGTCTCGACTTCGTCGCCGTGGAGTCGAGTCACGGTCGTTTCCGTTAGGATTTCGGCGCCCTCGTCGGCGGCCTGCGCGGCGATTCCCTGGTCCATCCGGTCCCGTCGGACTGTGAAGCCGCGGAAAGGGACGTCGTACCGCCGGCCGCGGGGAGACCAGACCCGGATGACCGGCGTGTCGACTTCGCGGACGCGGTACGGGATCTCCATCAAGTCCTCGAGGCCGTCGACGGTCGGGAAAATGGCTCGGACTTCGTCGTTGTGGGCCACGTATTCGCCGCACTGCACCGGGACGCCGATCTCCTTGCGCTTGTCGACCACTAGGACCTTGAGGCCACGACGCGCCGCATACCGGGCGGCCGTCCCGCCCGCGGGCCCTGAGCCGACGACGAGTACGTCATAGGGGGATGGCATCCGCCATCCGCCTCACATGTCGCGCGACAACACGTAGTCGACGAGGCGGATCATGTTCGCCTTGGCCTCGCCCTCGGGGAGCGGGTCGAGGGTTTTCTTCGCGAGCGCCCCATACACCTCGGCGTCGTGTCGGGCCTTCTCGACGGCGCCGGATTCCCGCAGCAGGCCCAAGGCCCGGCGGACGTCGGCCTCTCCCTTGCGGCGCTTCCGGATGAGCCGCTCCAGATCCTCCACGTCGATTGCGCTGCCGTCGTTCAGCGCGTGGATCGTGACCAACGTGACGTTCCCCTCGCGGACGTCCGTGCCGGGGGGCTTGCCGAGGCGGGACGCGTCCCCGACCACGTCGAGGATGTCGTCGACGATCTGGAAGGCCATGCCGAGGTTGATCCCGTAATCGCCCACCGCCTCGATGTCCTCGAGCCGGGCGTTCGCGAGCAGGCCGGCGACTTTCGCCCCCGCGGACATCGGGAGGGCCGTCTTCCGCTCGATGATGTCCAGGTACTCGCTCCTCGTGACGCCGGTGTCGTGGGCGTGTCGCTTCTGGCGGATCTCCCCCTCGGCGAGGGCGGCGCAGACGTTCGCGGTGATCTCGACGATGTCGTCGTCGAACTTCCCGCCGATCCCGAAGGCCTTGACGAAGAGGAAATCGCCCGTCACGAGGGCGTTCTGCAATCCGAACTTCTTGTACGCCGCGAGGCGCCCCCGGCGCATCTCGCCGCCGTCGTTGATGTCGTCGTGGATGAGCGTGGCGGAATGGATGAGCTCGAAGGCCGCGGCGCAGTCCACGGCCTGGCGGATCTCCTTGCCGCCGAGGGCCTGGAACGCGAGGAGCGTCACCATCGGCCGGATCCGCTTGCCGCCGGACTCGATCACGTAGCGCGCGATGTCGTGGAGCAGCGGCTCTTCGGTGACGATGCTCTCCCGGATGCGGGCCTCGACCATCGCGAGTTCTTTAGTCACGCCAAAGTCGAGCGAACCCATGAGCCGGGCCGTCCCATCGCGAGCTATCGATTGGCATTATATAACCATTTCCGGGGAACGGAACCCATGCATGCCCGGGAGAGGAGTGCGGACGGAGTTCGCCACGAAAGGATCGTGGCGGGGGCGTCAGGCGCCGCGACCGACTTCGCCGATGGTCTGGGCGATCACGGTCTTCGCGACATGCCCGTTCCCCGCGACGCGTCGGATCGTCGGCGCGATGGCCTCGAGGAACGAATGGATCATGTCGTCGCGGTTGCCGATCCAATCGGCCATCATGACGACCGGCATCATGATCGTCATGAACGGGTAGACGAGCGCGTCGTCCTGCACGTCCGAGCTGGCGAGGTAGATCGCCTTCGACGTCAGGTCCGCGATGCGCCGCAGGTGGGCATCGTAGTCTTCGATCGTGAGGTGCGGGTTGTAGTTCTTGAGGGACGTCAGGCCGCGCAATTCGTTCTCGCGCATCGCGATGAGGGACAGGTTCGCGATCCCGTTCCGGAGGTCCTGGTGCACGCTGACCACGTGGTCCATCAGGATGACGGCGGCGTCGTAGTAGTACCAGCCCGCGAGGAAGTTCTTCATCCCCCGGAGGTCGTACGAATGATTCGTGAAAGCCATGTCGATCAGGTTGTGCCGGCTCGCGGCGCTGACGTGGCCCCCGAGCTTCTCCCACCAATGCATCGAGTCGTCCGGGGCGTAGAAGTTCTCCATGATCTTCTCCATCCGCGGGATCGAGAAGTTCGGTTCCTTCTGGAACATGGAGAGGGCTTGGCCGAGGGCGACCCGCTCGTCCATGACTTCCATCTGGTAAAAGTAGTCGTGTCCGTGCGGCGAACTGTTCCAGAGCACGTTGAAACCGCGGACGATGTTGTTGATCAGATCGAACAGCGGGATCTGCTCCTGCCGCAGCATCGTCACGAGCCGCTTCATGAACGCCGTCGAATCGAAGTCCGGATCGAGCATCGAGCTGAGGACCATGTGGTGCAGGTCCTTGGCCTCCAGGTACGAGTAGTTCCCCTTGTCGATCAGGTCGTCCAGGATTCCGATCACGCACTCTCGGAAGATCTTCGCGGTCATGGACCGGTGCAAGTTGTCGGGCGTCATCTGAGCACTGTACTGCTCCGACATCATCGTCGCGCCTGCGGCGAAGCGGAGCGTCTGCAGGTAGTTCCATACCTCGCCCTGGTCTTCCCAGAACGCCCCCGCGGGGATGTTCGGCGGCCTGAGGGGGACCCCGTCGGAGCCCGCGAGTTCCTTGAGCTGCTTTAGGTTCGCGTGGACGTTCGTGATGTGGTCTCTCAGCGAGGCTTTGTCGAACCCGAAGTCGTGGAAATCGAACAGGCCCTCGGCGTACCCGCCGAGGCGCAGCACGGTGCGCGATAGCAAATCGAGGTCCTCCCGGTTGATGCCGAGAGGGCTCGCTGGATGGAGAGTCACCGGGACCGCTCGATGCGTTGCCCCGTGACCATATGAAGGCGGACAGGACGGTTCTCCGGTGTGATTCTTATTTTCCGGAGCAGCCGCCAGCCCCTGAAATCGCGCGAGATAACAGGCGGAGACCGCTTAAATAGCCGCGAGAGGGGCTATGGCAGTACCGCCGAGTGAGCGTCCTTGGTCGAAAGCCAGACGATGATCACGTACCTCAGCGCAGCGAGCGCCCTCTTCCTCTCGGCCCTCATCATCGTCGCGATCGCCCGCCAGAAGACCCACCGGGTGTTCCAGAAGCACATCTTGCTCATGGCGATCTACCTGCTCGTCTGCGCGATCATTTCGAACGTCCTCATCAGCGTCTGGATCGTCGCGGGGAGCCAGCCGTCGCCTACGGACGGCGTCATCTTGTCGAAGCGCGTCCAGGCGACGTTCGACTACCTGTTCGGCATCGCGATCGGCGCGTTCATCTTCGTCGCCACGACCCCGACGATCGGCTCGCGCAAGGACTTCGTCGACTACATGAAGACGGAGTTCCCGAACTCCTATGTGTTCTACCTGTTCCTCATGGTCATCACGATCGTCACGATCCTGTTCGCGAAGGTGACCGTCGACCCGATCGATCCGAACAAGATCCAGTTCGAGGGGTACTTCCTGTTCATCAACGGCGCCGCGGTCATCACCCTCATCTTCTACGCGCCCTACCGGTTCATCACCTACCTCCGGCAGACGAAGCCGGGCGAGGAGATCCGGCGGGACACGTACCTGATCATCGTCGGGATCAGCGGGTTCGCCGTCTGCGAGCTCCTCTTCGAGATCCTCCTGCCGGCGAACGGGATCAGCTGGCTCCGGCCCCCGGGCTTCATCTTGGAGATGGCGCTCGTCGGGCTGATCGCCTTCGGCGTGCGCGGGGAATCGTACCTGCAGGAACTGATCATCCCCGAGGCGGAAGCCCACCTGCTGACGAAGCCGACGTATACCCTGGACCGCGGCATCACCTACGTCGTGCTCGAGCGGGACGCGGGCCAGGCCTTCGAGATCTTCAAGGATCTGGTCACGCACGGAGCCCAGGGGCTCTGCATCACCCGCCGGGCGCCGAAGGCCGTGATGGCCGAGTACAGTTTGGAGCGCACCCCCGTCCTGTGGCTGAGCCGCGTCGCCACGGAGAAGAATGCGATCCGGCCGAGTCCGCCGGAGAACGTGGCGATGGCGATCGAGCACTTCATCGAGGCGAGTGAGCGGCCGGTCGTCCTGATGGACGGCTTCGAGTATCTGGTCAGCCACAACGACTTTGGATCCGTCCTGGCCTTAGTGCACGATCTGAACGAG
>VBLS01000139.1 GCA_005878635.1 Methanobacteriota archaeon
CGTCATGAGCCCGCTCGTGAGCATGAGGAGGAGCGTCTGCCGGGATCCCGGGGAGACGGCCATCGAGATCCCCGAGGCGACCTTCTTCCCGTCGAGGGCATTTGCGACGACGCTCAGGTCCCGGAACGACGAATTCACGCTGCTCCCGACGGCCACCTGCGCGACCTCGACGCCCGCGACCTCGCGGACCGCCTTGACGTTGTCCGGACTCGAGGGGCATGCGACCAGCGGCTCCAGGGATCCGAGGTCGATGTCCACGGTCTCGTCGTACTTCGCGTCAGGGTCGGGGGCGAGGGGCTTGAAGTCCTTGGCCCTCTCCTGTCCCGCGAGGAACGTCTTCGTGAGCTCGTCGGAGGGGAACACGGACGCGGTCGCGCCGAGCTCCGTCCCCATGTTCGCGATCGTGCCTCGCGACGGGACCGTGAGTTCCTTGAGTCCGGGGCCGGTGTATTCCAGGACCTTGTTCAGGGCCCATTTCACGTCGAAGCGGCGGAGCAGTTCCAGGATCACGTCCTTCGCGCTCACCCACGGCTTGAACTTTCCCGTGAGGCGGACATTGACGACGGAGGGCATCGTGATGCGGTACGGCTCGCCCGCCATCGCGTTCGCAACTTCGAAGCCTCCCGCCCCGATCGCGAGCATGCCGCACGCTCCGGCGTGCGGCGTGTGGGAATCGCAGCCGAGCATAGTCTCGCCGGGGACGTCGAAGGCCTCCATGTGGGCCCAGTGGCTGATGCCGTTCCCGGGACCGGAGAACAGGGCCCCGTACCGCTGGCACACGCTCCGCAGGAAGCGATGATCGTCCGCGTTTTCGAACCCGGTCTGGAGGATGTTGTGGTCCACGTACTGCGTCGCCTGACGGATCGCGACGGCGTCGCGACCCATCTGCTCGAACTCGAGCCAGGCGAGGGTCCCCGTCGCGTCCTGGAGGAGGGCCTGATCCATCCGGAGGGCGATCTCCTCGCCCGGGTCCATTTTGCCAGAGACGAGGTGGTTTCGAATCAGTTTTCGAGCGAGCGATTCTCCCATGGAAGCCCCTTCGGCGCACGTGAAAACCTCTTGACCTATCAATGTTCAGTGCGCACGAATCCGCGTCGCGGAACTGCCATGCAACCTTAAACAAGGTTGACTTGCTCGACGCTCCCACAACCGGGACCCGGCCCGATTCTCTAATATCCCCCTTGCCGTTCGACGCGGGACGGAGGGATCGGGACGAAGTATCTCGTGACCGGCGCCACGGGATTCATCGGTGGCCGGGTCGCCCGCGCACTGGTCGCCGATGGACACCAGGTCATTGCGATCGCTCGCGATCCGTCGCGGGCCCGAGACCTCCGGGCCCTCGGGGTGCAGGTCCGCCCCGGCGACGTGACGATCGCCGAGTCGGTATGGGGCCCCATGATGGGAGTCGACGGCGTCTTCCATGTCGCAGGGTGGTACAAGATCGGCTCGGGGGACCGCGCCGAGGCCGAGAAGATCAACGTCGAAGGGACGCGGAATGTGCTCACTGCGATGAAGGAGTTGCGAATCCGCAAAGGCGTCTACACGAGCACCCTCGCGGTCTTCTCGGATACCCACGGTCAGCTGGTCGACGAAACCGTCCGGCCCGATGGGAAGGGTCCCTGGCTGACCGAATACGATCAGACGAAATGGGCCGCCCATTACGAAGTCGCGGAGCCCATGATCCGCGAGGGCCTGCCCCTCGTCATCGTCGAACCGGGGGTCACCTACGGTCCCGGAGACACGAGTGAGATCCGGCCCCTCCTCCTCCGATATCTGAGGCGTCGCCTGCGAGCGCTGCCGAAAGAAACGGCCTACTGCTGGGCTCACGTCGACGACACCGCGAGCGGCCATCTCCTCGCGATGGAGAAGGGCGTCCCGGGGGAAACGTACATCCTCGCGGGACCGGCCCACTCGCTCATCGAAGCCTTCCAGATCGCGGAGCGGATCACCGGCATCCGGGCCCCGCGCCTGCACGTTTCGCCGAGATTCATGCGCATGATGGCTCGCCTCACTCGGTCCGAACGGCTTCGAGTGGGCGCCGGAGTCACATACCTCGGGAGCAACGCGAAGGCCCGGCGGGTCCTGGGGTACGAACCGCGGCCGCTCGAGGCAGGGCTCCGCGAGACCCTCGCGTACGAGATGCGGCTCCTCGGGATGGTGCCGCCGAAGAACGGATGAGAGATCGCGGGGAGTCCAAAGGAGTCTTTTTCGAATCCTAATCTCGGCAGCGAGGTTCATTCACCTCCCGTCACGTACACGGTCTCCCCCGTGAGGAAATCATTTTCGATCGCGTAGCCGACGGTGTGCGCGATCTCCTCCGGACGCGCCATCCGGCCGAGGGGCACCCGGCTCACCCGTTCCGGCACGTTCGGAAGACCTCCGCGGACGATTTCGGTGTCCGTGAGCCCGGGGGCCACCCCGACGACCCGGACTCGGTCAGGGGCCACCTCGAGTCCGAGCGCCCGCGTCAAACCGATCAGCGCGGACTTCGCAGCCGCGTAGGGGACCCGTCCCGGGCCCGGCGGTCGGACTGCAACGAACGAGGCGATGTTCACGATCACCCCTCGTTTCCGTTGGATCATCGAGGGAAGCACGTGGCGAATCATGTTGAATGCGCCAAAGACATGGACCTGAAAGATGGATTCCCAATCTCGCGGCTCCATGGCCACGACGTTCTTGAGGGCAAAGTTTCCTGCGTTGTTGACGAGGATGTCGACCGGTCCGAATCGATCGGTCGCGGCCCGCGCGATGCGTCCGCAGGCAGCGAAATCCGCCACGTCGCCCTCGGCCACCTCGGCCCGCTCTCCCCCGATCGTTTTTGCGACCTGTTCGAGCGCCTCACTCCTTGTCCGCGCGTTCACGACGACCTTCCCGCCCGCCGCTCCCAGCATCAATGCGGTCGCCCGGCCGATGCCTCGGGAGGCCCCCGTCACGACCGCGACCGAATCGCGAATCAGCATCTTCCCGGCCCCTGGTTCGCCTCACGCCTCGGCTCTTGTTCGTCGGGCTCGGAGGACCGGCCGCGTCAGGCAGGTGGCGCCCCCCTCGGCCTTCCGCGAGATCTCGTTTCCCCGATACGTACGGACGCGGCATCCGGCTTCCTCGAGCCGCCGTTGCGTGATCGGATTGCCTTCGAGCGTGATGCAGTCCCGCGGCGCGACCGCCAGGACATTCGGGGCCATCCGGTCGAACTCGGCGTCGGGGACGTCGATGAAATCGAATCCGTCGGCCTGAAGGCGTTGCCAAAAGGGAACCGGCAAGAGTCGAGGATAGACGACCGCGAGACCGTCGTCCACGAGGCTGATCAACGACATCAGATGAAGGCATGCGGCGGGGCCCGTGTGGAACGGGAGTGGCACCGGTTCGGTCCGGACGCCGAGGGGCTTCAGCAGGGCCTTGAGTTGGCGGAGGCCCTCCGCATTCGTGCGAAAGCCTTGGCCGACCGCGAGCCGGTCATGGTTGATCCAGAGGAGATCCCCACCTTCGGCCGTCGCAGGCGATCGCAACGTGCCGAGGATCGGGACACCCCGCTTCGTCAGGCTGTCGGCAATCGAGGCCTCCTCTCCGCGGCGGAGCTCCTTCCCCATCCGGAGGACGATGGCCCCGCGATCCGTCACGAGGACCGGATCGTGGACGAAGATCGCGTCGGCACGAGCCTCCTGCGGCTCCTCGTGGTACCAGACCTCGGCACCCGAGGACCGCAACATCTCGACCAGCGCAGCGTGCTCTGTACGCGCGGCGATCAAGTCCGGTCGTCCCGTGTATCCCCAGATCTTCGGGTCGGCGTGGGCGAAGGCCTCATCGGGCCGCCGGACCAGGACCGTCCGAAGGGGATCGACCATGCTCTGGCTTCCGTACGACGCGCCCACCTTGACCTCGAGTCGGGAAGCGCTCGCGGCCCTTTCAAGTTCGCCAAAATCCTCATCGATTTTCGGCGCCGCCCGGTCCGGTCAAGATTCAAGTAGCGCGCCGGACGTCGACCCGGGCGATGGCCCTCTCGATCGACTCCCGGATCACCCTCAACGACGGAAGGAAGATCCCCGTCGTCGGCCTAGGCGTGTGGCAGGCGGCCGCCGGCAAGGAGACTCGGAAGGCCGTCGCCTCCGCCCTCGAGTGCGGCTACCGACTGATCGACACCGCGAAAATGTACGGGAACGAACGGGACGTCGGGGCAGCAGTCCGCGAGAGCGGGATTCCCCGCGACGAGATCTTCGTCACGACGAAACTCTGGAACAGCGACCATGGTTTCGACGCCGCGCTGCGCGCATTCGAAGGGAGCCGACGGGATCTCGGCCTCGAATACGTCGACCTCTACCTGATCCACTGGCCGGTCCCCCGATTACGAGGCGAGTCATGGAAAGCGCTCCTGAAGTTGAGGGAGCAGGGCCTCGCGCGTTCCATCGGCGTGAGCAATTACACGATCCCGCACCTCGAGGAGCTGTTGAAATCGTCTCCGATTCCGCCGGCCGTCAATCAGGTTGAGTTCCATCCGTTCCTCTACCAACGGGAGCTCCTCGAATATTGCCAGGGCCGGCGGGTCCAGCTCGAAGCGTACAGCCCGCTCACCCGCGGGAGTCGCCTCAAGCATCCCGTGATCAAGGAAATCGCCGCGAAGTACCGCAAGACCCCGGCGCAGGTCCTGATCCGATGGGGACTCCAGCACGGCCTCGTCGAAATCCCGAAGTCGGTTCGACCGGAGCGGATCCGAGAAAACGCGGATGTCTTTGACTATGAGATCGAGTCGGCCGACATGGCGAGACTCGATGCGCTCGACGAGCGATCTCACCTCGCGTGGAACCCCGACGATCTACCGTGAGTCCCGTCGGGACGACCAAGAGGAGCATTTTACCTCGCCGTCGGATGTCCCGCCGTGGTCCGCCCCCGATACGAGCTGCCGGGGCGACGCCGACCGGCGTCGCTCCAAGAGCGTGGGCGTTTCTACAGGCGACGGATGGACTACGATGCCGCCGCCGCGTGGATGTCCCGTCCCGCCGGAGGCCGTATCTTCGCCTTGATCCTCGGAAGGCACTCGGGAATCTACCCCCGGCGATTTCGGCATCTGAAGAATGTGCCTCTCATCATCGACGACGTCGAGAAGGTGCGCGACCTCCGACCGTATCTCCTTCGGTACCTTCCGGAGGGCGTCTACTACGACCGGAACGTGTACGCACCTCTGGATGAGACACGGAAGGCACGAATCGAGTACGCACGGGCCTGGCGGAGCCGAGTCTTCCGCGGGCAGGAGCTGGCGTTCGACCTGGATCCCGAGAATGTCGACTGTCCAATCCACGGCGACATCGCCACGAAAATGGCCCGTCACCAAGGCCTGTCCTTCTGTGATTGGGAATTCGAGGAGATTCGGCGGCAAGCGGCGGAACTGTTCGACGAATTGGCGCGTCGGTGGAGCCGCCTCCGAATCGTGTTCTCGGGCCGCGGGTTCCACATCCATGTGTTCGACGCCGACGCCTTTCGGCTCTCGCGCAAGAATCGGGACAAGATTGCCGCTTCCGTCGCGCGACGTTATGCCATCGATGAATGGGTCACTTCTGGCGAGATGCGGCTGATTCGGCTGCCCTTTTCCCTCCATG
>VBLS01000120.1:0-5508 GCA_005878635.1 Methanobacteriota archaeon
CTCGCCTCGACCCTTGACGAGGGGGAATCCTTCGCCACGTTGGAGCTCCACATCAACTTCCTGCGGCCCGTATGGGACGCGAGACTCACCGCGAAGGGAAGGATCGTCTCGCGGGGTCGCACGGTGGCGATGACGGCCTGTGACATCGTCGATCAGGGCCAGCGCCACATCGCCGCGGTGACGGGGACCCAGATGATTTTGACCGGACAGATGGCGAAGGGCCGTTGATCCGGCGACGGGCCTCCGGTGAAACTCTATTACGGATGCCGGAGATTGCCGCCAGGCCATGGCGAGCGTGGAGATCCGGGGCCTCCGGAAGGAATTCGAAGGAACCGTCGCGGTCGAGAACCTGGACTTGGAGGTCCACGACAAGGAATTCGTCGTCCTCCTCGGCCCTTCGGGCTGCGGGAAGACGACCACCCTCCGGTGCATCGCGGGCCTGGAGTCCCCCTCCGACGGGGAGATCCGCATCGGGGACCGGGTCGTCAACGACCTCGAGCCGAAGGATCGCAACATCGCGATGGTGTTCCAGAGTTACGCCTTGTATCCTCACATGACCGTGTACCAGAACCTCGCGTTCCCACTCGAGAACCGGAAGATGGCGGAGCGGGAGATCGTTTCGCGGGTCAATAAGACCGCGCGGCTCCTCCAGATCGAGAACCTGCTCGGCCGGAAGCCGGCCCAATTGAGCGGCGGGCAACGGCAGCGCGTGGCCGTCGGTCGGGCAATCGTCCGGGAGCCGGAGGTATTCCTCATGGACGAGCCGTTGAGCAACCTCGACGCGAAGCTCCGCGTCTACATGCGGGCCGAGCTGAAACGGCTCCAGAAGGACATCGGGGTGACGACGATCTACGTGACCCACGACCAGGTCGAAGCCATGACGATGGCCGACCGCGTCGCGATCATGAACAAAGGGGTACTCCAGCAGGTCGGGACGCCCGCGGGCATTTACTCTCAGCCGACGAATACTTTTGTCGCGGGCTTCATCGGAAATCCCCCGACGAATTTCTTCGACCTCGTGTTCGTGGAAGACCGATGCCTTGAGAACGCGGACTTCCGATACCCGTTATCTGAGCCGCTCATCGCGAGGGCACGAGGCTGCTCCTCGACCGAGGTCGTCTTGGGCGTTCGACCCCAGGATGTCCTCGTTTCCATTGGACCTAGCGCACCCGACGCCGGGATCGAAGCCGAGGTGTTCACGGTCGAGCCACTGGGGGACTCGACCATCCTAGACCTGAAGATAGGGGAAACGCGAATGAAGGCCGTGACGAGTCCCGACTTCCGTGCCGAGATGGGCGACCGGGTCTGGACACGATTCCGGGCCGAACGCCTTTACATCTTCGACAAGAAGACGGGTTCCGCGGTGCAATAGTGTGAGAAAGCCCTCGAGCCTTTCCTCCCGCGGTCCCGAACCGAGGGCCTTCGGAACAAAAACATGAAGATCGAGCAGGTTCGCGGGCGGCTCCTCGAAGACCTCGATCGCCTTCGGTCCCCTGAGGGGTACCTGTATGCCGGATCTCCTCGGTACCACACCCTGTTTGGCCGTGACGCGTTAATCAGCGGCTGGCAGACCCTCGCTCGCGATCCCTCAATCGCCCGCGCAACGTTGCATACGTTGGCGGAGCTCCAGGGCAAGCAGACGAACGCGCTGAGGGAGGAGGAGCCCGGCAAAATCCTACACGAGCATCGGAGCGACCCCGCATCCCAAGCGGAGCTCTCGCATTGGGGCTTCCCTTACTTTGGGAGCGTCGATAGCACTCCCCTCTTCCTAATTCTTGCGGGTCGTTATCTGCGCCGCACCGGAGACACAGCGTTCCTCCATGACCTGTGGCCAAATCTCACCGCGGCCTACGGCTGGATCAAGATGACTGAAGATGCCGGTGGCGGGTACCTCCGGTACGAGCGCAAGAACCCGTATGGCCTGTTCCACCAAGGCTGGAAGGACGGTTCCCAGGACCACCTCCGCATTCGGCCGCCCGTTGCGATCGTCGAGGCACAGGGATACGCGTATTCCGCGTATCGGGAATTCTCCGTCCTGGCAAGGCAACAAGACGCGATGGACTTTGCGATCGAAGCGGAACTCCGCGCGCTCTCTCTCCAACGGCGGTTCAACGAGGACTTCTGGGTCCAGTCCAAAGGTTTCGCGCTCGGCCTTGACGGAGCAGGACTCCCTCGGAATGTGCCTACATCGAATCCTGGCCATCTCCTCTTTACGGGAATCCTGAGGGCTGACCGGATTTCTCCTTTGGTGGACCGGCTATTTGAAGAAGATCTCTGGACTCCGTTCGGGATTCGAACCCATTCTGCCTCGGCTCCGGACTTCGATCCATTTGGGTATCACACCGGGTCCGTCTGGCCGCACGACAACTGGCTGATTGCGGAAGGGCTCCGCGCCACGGGCCATCGGGATGAGGCGAATCGGGTTCGGGGCGCTCTTCTCCGCGCGTATGAGCGACTCGGAAGGATTCCCGAGTTCTATGCAGTGGTTGACGATGAGATCGTCGACCTTGTCGACCCCGCGAACGGAAGCGCTAGAGCCAACCCCCTTCAGGCTTGGGCGATCGCAGGGCTATTGGAGCTCCTGTGAGCGGCGAAGCGATCATCCTTTGATCGTCCATCCGATCATGCCCCGAATGTAGTATTTTTGCAAGACCACGTAGAGCGTCAAGGGGACGAGCATGACCAAGATCGATCCCGCCGAGAGGAGACCCCAATCCGTGTATTGGGCGCCGCGCGCGAGGTTGGGCACGAGGAGCGTGGCTGGCATGTTCTCGGGGCTGAAGATTAGGAGGAGCGCGAAAAAGAAGTCATTCCAGACCCACATGAATTGGAGGATGCCCGCGGAAGCGAACGCGGGAATGGCCATGGGGAGCACAATGCGGAAGAAAATCCGGAAGTCCGACGCGCCATCGACCCGCGCGGCCTCCTCGACCTCGAGCGGCAGAGCTTGGAAGAAGTTCCGCATGAACAGGATGATCCACGGCAGCCCCCAGGCCGTGTGAAGTAAGATGAGCGAGAGCAGATTGTCATATAGTTGCAAGGTGTCCATGATTCGAAAAATCGGAATGGCGACCATCTGGGCAGGCACGGACATGAGCAAGACGATCGTCAGGAAGAGATAATCGCGCATCGGGAATCTGAACCGACTGAAGCCGTACCCGGCAAGGGCCGCCACGAAAAGGGGTGCGAGTGTCGCCGGGATGGCGACGATTAGGGAATTTCGGTAGCCCGAGGAGAGTGAGTAAATCGGTTGTGTGAAAGCTGTGACGAAGTTGTTCAACGTCGGATGAAATGAATCCACTCGCCACCACCCGAAGGTGGTCTCGGAGACGGGCCGAACCGCGGTGTTGAAGACCCCCAGGAACGGGATGATCCATGCAAGGGCGACGCTCCACGCGATCAAGTGGACGACGACCGTCCGCAGCCGGATTCGTCTCAGTGGTCGCTTCACGTCTTCCTCACCATCCTCCGAAAGAGCCACGCCGTTGCGAACAGGGTCATGACGGTCAGGAGGGTTGCCACGACGGCGGCGGGACCATACTTGCCAGTGACGAAATAGAGGTACATCTGGAGAGAAAGCACATTAGCGGAACCTGCGGTTCCGCCGGTCTTCCCCTCGGCTGCGTAGACGATGTCGAAGATCTTCAGCTCCCAAAGCAATGTCATCGTGACGATCACCAAGGTCATTGGACGGAGCAAGGGCAGCGTGATGCGGAAAAACATGCGCAAGGGCGGCGTCCCATCGATTTTCGCCGCCTCGAAGTAGTCCTGCGGAATCGTCGTGAGACCCGCAGAATAGACGATGAGACTGAAACCTGTCCAAAGCCAGATGGAACCGAAAATGAGGCCCAGGAGGGACGTCTGCCGGTAGAGGAGCCAGCTGATGTCGAGCGACTTGATCCCGACGGCGCCGAAGAATGCTGGAACGATACCGGGGCCGGATTCGTAGAGGAACTGGAGGATGATCCCCCCAACGATCATGGGGGTGACCATGCCCAGAAATATCGCGGACTTCACGATCGACGCCCCCTTGACGTCCCGGAGAATGAGGGCGAGCCATAGCCCAAAGAGGACGGAAATCGGGAGATGGATCGCGACCCAGAGGCCGTTGTGGATGAGGGTGCCGAGGGGCGGAGGCCAAGAGAACCAATTCGGGTTGAGTGTATCTGGGTCGCTCAATACGGTCCGATAGTTTCCCAGGGTGGGTTGACCGCCAGGCCCGACGAAACTCAGGAAGACCGTCTGGACAATCGGATACACCACGAGGAACACAAGGAGCAGGAGTGCAGGCGCGAAAAAGACGAGGCGAAGGGCGGCCCTGCGGGTTCGGGGCCCGAACGGCGTTACGACTCGTAAGCCTCGGGCCCGCCGCCAGAGGAGAGCAAGGGACCTTAGGCCGCGGCGCGTGACCGCGCCCGTCTCGCCCATCGACCTCCGGCTACGCTTTCGACTGAATCGCCGCCAAGATGGTGTTTAGGTCCCCGGCTGGGTCCGCACTCGTCCACAAGGCTTTGAGCTGGCTCCAGAAGTTCGCCTGGAACGGATCGCCCTTCGTGTCGTCCAAATCGGGAAGCACGTCCTTCCCGGTTAGGGTTTGCGCAACCACCCGGTCGACCGGCGGATAGGCGTTCGTGTCGATTCCGAGGACGGTCGCGATGTGACCGCCTTGCTTAACCTGGACCGTCTGACCGTCCTTGCTCGCAAGGTAGCGGAGTAACTGCTTTGCCGCGTCCAATTTCGTGGTATACTTCGGAATGAAGAAGTAATCCGCCCCGAACACGACGCCTGGCGTCACGCCGCTTACCGGAGGCAGGGAGAACACGCGTAGGTCTGTGGGGTCAGGCACCATTCCAGTGATCCAGCTGCCCATGAAGTACAACGCGTATTGGTTCGCCCACCACCCGTTCAGGGCAGTCGAGTCCCACTTCAGCGGAGGACTGAAGTCGCTCGCTGCCAAGAGGGGCACTATCCTATTCGCGAAGATGTCGTGCACGGCCGTGCTGGTCCACATCTCCGTTCCGGCTGTCAAGTTCCGGTGCATGCTCGCCCCACCGTAGGTTGCGATGAAGTGTTCCGTCATGTCGGACAAGGGCCAGCCGTCGGTGTCCCCGCTCACGATGGGATTCACGATTCCTGAGATGCCTTTGATCTGGGTCAGCAAGTTCGTGAAGCTGGTCCAATCCGTCGGCGGCTGGAGATTGTGGGCCGTGAAGAATGACTGGCGGTACCAGAATCCCGGCTTCACCTTGCCCGTGTACACGGCGCCGTAGATCTTGCCGTCGGTCCCGGTGACGGGGTCGAGCGCTCCAGCAGCGTAGGCCGACTTATCCACCACACCCGTCAAATCCGTCGCATTGCCGCCTGGGCCGTTCTCTTTGATGAACGAACTCGTCATGAAAATCACGTCACCCGGAGCTCGTCCGATTGCGAACTGGACGGGGAGAACTAGCTTCAAATCCTCTTGACGCAAGATGTTGTACGAGACTTTGATGCCTGTACTGTTCGTGA
>VBLS01000120.1:5515-5765 GCA_005878635.1 Methanobacteriota archaeon
CAGGACCGGCAGAAACTTCTGCATCTCGGTGCTCGCCCACGGACCAATAACCGTAATGGTCTCACCCGCGGCCTTCGGGGCTGTCCCGTAATACACGCCGACCGCCGTAATCACATTCGTGACGATCAGCAGGGCCACGATGATCGCGATGAGCCTGCCGGACGTCTTCGGCGGGACATAGTCCGCCCCGCCCGATGACACGCCTGTAGATCCTCCTGTGGCCACTCCTCTGACCCCCAAACCTTGGCGG